>DASTYM010000452.1:0-5645 GCA_035764995.1 Cyclobacteriaceae bacterium
ACTTTTTTAACCGCCTTTTTGCGTCTTTAAAGGCCTCGTCCTTACGTTTAGCCTTGCTCTTTACTTCATTAAATCGCTTACGAGCTTCAGCTTTATTGCCTTGTTTTTCCGCGATCTCACCCAATGCAATCAATGAATACAAATAATACCCCGACTCCGTTGCTTCAATTTGCTCCGCAAACCTGATACAGAGCTGGTAATACTTTTTTGCCTCATCGAGGTTCTTTCGCGCTTCATAAATTTCACCTAAATAAAAAGAAGCATATCGACCACTGGTAGCTTCGTATCCAAGTTGCGCACTATCAATTCGCGTCAGGATACTTTTACAAACTGGTTCAGCCAGTGCAAATCTTCCGGTTGAATATAAGATTCGCGCATAGTATCGATGAAAGAATGGGTTGTCGGGATAGGTCTGATTCAGGTACTCACTGATTTGCAATGCCTGCATCTGATCATTCTCATAACTGTTTAAAATACGCATAAGCCACATCATGGCTTCCGTGCGCGTGTAAAAAGCATTATAGGAAACCTCCTTTAATTGTTTTAATCCTAATGCTTTATCGCCCTTCGGAAAAAACCATAGCACTGGCTTGAGTGCCGGATAATTTTCAGGTACCCACACCGAAAAGTAGTTGAACAATGCATCGCCAAACAATAACTCCGGACTTAAATGTTGTTTGCTTTTACTCTCCTCCAAATAATTCAAAGCACTTTTCCCGGCAGAAGCCGCTTTGCCCCAATTTTTTCGTTCTTCATCCGAATAGAGTCGCCCCTTAAAACCGTACGCAGCAGAAAGAAAGAACGAAGCTTCCACCTTGTACTCAGGATACTTTTTAAATAAATGCTCGGCTATTAAGATCGTGCTATCCATATATGCCACAAAAACATCATCGTGCGATTTGTCTTTTGTATTCGGCATAATCTTCCACCACTCAATCAGCCCCATTAAAAAATACGGTAGCGGATGCCAGATGTACTTCTTGCGCAGGTATTGAAATTGCTTTTCTGCTTCTGTGAACTTGAAATTATATAAATCATTGAGTGCCTGCGTACACTCTAACTGTACACCTAAATCATTCAGGAGAATGATCGTGGTATCTTTTTTTACTTTTTCCTGTGCCTTTACGGAGGTACTCGCGACTAACTGAAGCAATGATGTTAGAAGTAGGCAAAAGGCAATAGGCAATAGGCAATTAAGAACATTTTTGCCTACTGCTGATTGCCTACTGCCTACTTTTTCTAATAGCATCATAAAACCTATCTTGCACGATTCACCGCATGGAAACGACAAACGAAACTAAATCAATATTTGCTACAGACAAAAAGCTGCTCTTTGTTTTACTGTGCGTATCCACTCTTTTTCTTTTATACATTAAAAAGTCTTTTATAGAAAACGAAACTGCGGCCTTTGAGTTTCTTCAGGACAGACCCGAGGGAATGGTGTTGCAGATTATCAGTACGCTTCAATTTATTTCAATCCCAATCGTTTACCTGTGGAAGTTTACCGTGATTGCTTTTGTAATCTGGATCGGTTGTTTCATGTACGGCTACCGGGTAACCTACCTCCAATGTTGGGGCGTGGTCATTGGTGCAGAGTTTATTTTTCTGATTCCTGAAATTCTTAAGATCCTGTACTTCTTCACGATCGAAACGGACCCGTCATACTGGGATATCGGCTCATTCTATCCCTTCTCGCTTATGCATTTTTTTGACTATTACGCCATCGACAAACGATGGGCCTATCCATTACGCGCCCTGAATCTTTTTGAGATTGTATACTGGTTTGCATTGGTAGCAGGCATCCATCACTATGCCAGAAAAGAGAAAAAAATTGTTTGGCTGATTGTCGCCTGTTCCTACATCCTGCTCTTCTTCCTGTGGCTGTGGTTTTATGTAGTTGTCTATAAATAGTCTTGAGTATTTAGTCCTGAGTATTTAGTACATAGTCTTGAGCTTGAGTAGAATTCAGAACTCAGGACTATGTACTCTGGACTCAAGACTAAGGACTATAGACTATGGACTCAAGACTAAGGACTATAGACTATGGACTAATTTCCCTATTTTCGCCCCTTAAAACCAGTCTAGACGACTTGCGTTAATAGAAATCAATAGTTTCAGCATAGTTAAAATCAACAAATCATTGCATGAATTTTCAGAAGACGAATAACATTATCGGGTGGATTGTGTTTACGATTGCCCTGGCGGTGTACTGGCTTTCCATGGAAGAAACAGCCAGTTATTGGGATTGCGGTGAATTTATTGCCGTTTCATACAAGCTTGAGGTACCTCATCCGCCAGGAGCCCCATTGTTCCTCCTGATTGGACGTATCTTCTCTTTTTTGGCACTCGGTGATGTAACTCAGGTTGCCTACTGGATCAACTTTACCAGTGTACTTTCCAGCGCCTTTACCATTCTGTTTCTCTTCTGGTCGATCGTTTTGTTTGGCCGCAAACTCTTAAAAATTACTACACCTGAAGAACTCTCCAGCAATACATTGTTGCTCATGGGTGCAGGAGCCGTGGGTGCATTAGCATACACATTCTCTGATTCGTTCTGGTTTTCAGCAGTAGAAGCTGAAGTGTATGCGATGTCTTCTTTCTTCACCGCCTTTGTTGTGTGGGCCATGTTGAAGTGGGATGTAATCGAGGATGAAGCGAAAGCAGATCGTTGGTTGATTTTGATTTTCTACATGATTGGTCTTTCCATTGGCGTTCACTTGTTGAACCTTGTTACACTACCTGCATTAGGATTAATTTTCTATTTCAAAAAATACAAGCCTACTACGTGGGGTGTAATTGCTACACTCATCGCCAGTGGATTGTTGGTATTAGTGATCAACGATTTAATTATTCCAGGGCTACCATCCATTGCGGGGAACTTTGAAATCTTCTTTGTCAACACATTACGTCTGCCTTTTGGCTCCGGTGTAATCGTTTTCAGTTTGATCATCATTGGTGCGTTGATCTACGGAATCCGCTACTCACAACAAAAGCAGAAAGAAGTACTCAATACATTCCTGTTATCGGTAACATTTATTCTGATCGGATATACCTCTTATGCCGTAGTAGTAATCCGCTCTAACTATGACACACCGATAAGTGAAAATGCTCCAAAAGACATTATGAGTTTTGTAAGCTACCTGAGACGTGAGCAATATGGCAGCCGGCCTCTTTTATATGGCGAGTACTTTACAGCCCAACCAATCGGTCTTAAAGAAGGCGCCCCTATCTATAAAAAAGGAAAAGATCGTTATGAAATTCAGGATCGTCAGATGTCATATGATTATGATCCGAAAGACATGACCATTCTGCCACGCATTTACAGCCGTGATCCTGACCAGGCTAGAAGGTATCGTGAAATTCTGGGATTGCGTGAAGGCGAGAAACCAACCTTTACTGATAACATCAGTTTTATGTTCACACATCAGATCGGCTGGATGTATGGACGCTATTTCTTATGGAATTTTGCCGGTCGAGAAAGCGATGAAATTGGCGCAAACTGGATTGGACCAAATCAATGGTTTGAAAAGATTCCTGAAAGTCTGGCCAATAAAGCCCGAAACAATTTTTTCATGATTCCATTTATCCTCGGATTAATTGGAATGTTTTACCAAACCGTTCATGACCAAAAAAATATGGCTGTTGTTGGTCTGTTATTCGTATTAACAGGTGCAGCATTGGTGGTTTATTTGAATGGCCCAGCTTCAGAACCTCGCGAGCGTGACTATATCTATGCCGGTTCTTACTATGCATACAGCTTCTGGATTGGTTTTGCGGTAATTGGAATTGCACACGCCATTGAAAGAGTGACGAAGAATTTAAAAACCGCCTCTATTGCCGCAATTCTCATTTGCAGTTCGGCACCAGCAATTATGGCTGCTGAAGGATGGGATGATCACGATCGTTCGAACCGTTATTTCTCGGTTGACTCAGCAGTGAATTACCTGCAATCTTGTGCACCAAATGCAGTCATTTTTACAGGTGGTGATAATGATACCTTCCCGTTGTGGTACTCACAGGAGGTAGAGGGCATCCGTACCGATATGCGGGTAATTGTATTGAGCTACTACAACACCGACTGGTACATCGAGCAAAGCATGAACAAACATTATGAGTCTGAGCCATTACCGTACACCTTAAGTCTGGACCAGTATCGTCAGGGTGGACCCAATGATTACCTGCCATACGAAGACCTGAAAATTAAGGCGATGGATCTGCAACAGTACATCGGGCTGATTTCAAAAGACTATAAAGGTTTGCGCCTTTATCCATCTGCCAACGTGGTACCCACAAAAGACATCGTGCTAAACGTTGATGTTGAAAAAGTAAAGTCGATGGGAATTATTCCTGCAGGCATGGACAGTTTAGTAGTGCCACAAATGTTATTGCGTGTTAAGCGAAACGCTCTTGAGAAAAAAGATCTTGCCCTGTTAGACGTATTATTAACAAACAACTGGGAAAGGCCGCTGTATGTGAACAACACATCGCTCGAACAATTTAATATTGACCTCCGCCCTTACCTGGTGTCGGAAGGAAATGCATACCGCATTTTACCTGTATTTAATTCGGATCCACGTGAGAAACTGGTGAATACTAAAGTTGCTTACGAAAACATGATGAAGAAATTCCAGTTCAGGGGTTTACAGGATTCTACCGCATACTTCAGTGTTGATTACCGGAATTTTGTCATGAACCATCGTGGTGCTTTCAACGAATTAGCTGATGCGTTGCTCAAGGAAGGCGATAAAGAAAAGGCACGTGACATTGTGATGCATAGTCTTACCAAGATGCCTAACTCAGCCATTCGTTATGATGTGAGTAACGCTCGAAATGTAGAGCAACTTTTTGAAGTAGGTGAAAAAGAAAAGGCAATTGAATTAGCTACCATCCTCGGAAAGCAAATGGACGAATCAGCAGCATATTACCTGGCAAAAAGAGAATACGGTAATGACTTAAATTACGCTGTTATTATTCTGGGTGAGTTACAGCGTGTGCTGTATCGTTACGGAGAAGCTGACCTTGCGAAAAAGTACGAAGACGCATATCAGAAGTATGCTGAAATATTGCAGGTGAATGACAGATAAACTAATCTGATTTTAAAATCAAAAACCCTTCCGAAAAGAAGGGTTTTTTTATTTCTATTCCTTTGCGACTTAGCGTCTTTGCGTGAAATTTTCTAGCGCCAAGGCGCAAAGGGGCTAAGAAGTCGCGAAGAGATTATTTCTTCACAATCAATAGCAAATCCAACGCTTCATCCGCACTGTCTGTAACAATATAATCTTCATGACGAATGCTGCTCACCAATGTGTTATCACCGGCTTCCAGTTTGTTTCTATTTCTTCGATTGAGGAACTCATAGGGTGCACGAAGCATCCAGGCTGGGAGATTGTATTGAAGATTAAAAATATCCCAACGTGTTATCCGCTCTACGGACTTTTTGTTTTGCTGATGGTATTCCATTACCTTTTCATTACCTGTGATACCCTTCATTTCTACAGATGAGAAAATTTTGGAGGCCAAATTTTTAAGCTCTGATGCCAGATATTCCCGGATATGCCAGGGATTGCGTGAAAGCGACATCTTTCGATTAGGTGTTGTGAGCATCGCAATACCTCCAGGCTTCAGAACACGATGTATTTCTTTCA
>DASTYM010000453.1:0-10207 GCA_035764995.1 Cyclobacteriaceae bacterium
AAAATGGTCAAAAAACCTTCTATTTTAGTTACCGGGGCTGCCGGGTTCATTGGGTTTCACCTCTCTATCAAACTTTGCAAAGCGGGTTATGCTGTAACCGGCATCGATAATCTGAATGATTACTACGATGTAAACCTGAAGCATGCCCGACTTAACCAACTTAGGCAACTCCCTGATTTTTCATTTCATCAACTTGAGTTAACCGACAAAAATGATATTGATGAGCTCTTTCGGCTGGGCAATTTTAAGTACGTAGTAAATCTGGCCGCCCAAGCTGGTGTTCGTTACTCACTTACCAACCCTCATGCATATCTTGAAAGTAATCTTCACGGGTTTTTAAATATCCTGGAAGCCTGCAGGCATAACAAAACTGAGCATTTGATTTATGCTTCATCAAGTTCAGTTTATGGTGCTAATAAGAATATGCCCTTCTCAGTGCATCACAATGTTGATCATCCTATCTCCTTGTATGCAGCTACGAAAAAATCTAATGAGCTGATGGCTCATACATATTCAGCCCTCTATAATTTACCAACAACTGGTTTACGTTTTTTCACCGTGTATGGCCCTTACGGACGACCAGACATGGCATTGTTCATTTTTACGAAAGCAATTTTGGATGGCAAACCCATAGAAGTTTACAACCAGGGAAAAATGAAGCGTGACTTTACATATGTCGATGACATAGTGGAAGGAATCGCAAGACTGATTCCAACAATCCCAACAGGCAATTCTTCGTGGAACGGAGCCAAGCCAGACCCGGCAACAAGTTTTGCTCCCTACCGATTGTATAACATCGGAAATAATAAGCCCGTAGAGTTGCTGCATTTCATTGAAGTGATTGAAGAAAAGCTTGGGAAAAAAGCTGTGAAAAATTTATTACCTCTTCAGGAAGGTGATGTGCCCGAAACGTTCGCGGATGTAGATGATTTAATTCGTGATGTGGGTTTTAAGCCGGCTACTTCTATTGAAGACGGCATAGGAAAATTCATCGATTGGTATAAAGAATATTATAAGAAATAAGTAACATGGAAAAAGTAGGCATCATTGGTCTAGGATACGTTGGACTTCCACTCGCTGTTGAGTTTGGGAAAACTATAGAGGTAATAGGATTTGATATCAACGAAGAACGAATATCGGAATTAAAAAAAGGGTTTGATCGCACCAAAGAAGTGGAGCCCGAAGAACTTAAGAGCTCAACAAAGCTTAGCTATTCTTCCAACCTTCAGGATTTAAAATCTGCTAACTACTTTATTGTTACAGTCCCTACTCCGGTTGACGAATATAAAAAACCTGATTTGACACCTCTCATCAGCGCAAGCAAGACTGTAGGAAGCGTGTTGAAAAAGGGAGATATAGTCATTTACGAATCAACAGTTTATCCTGGCTGTACCGAAGATGATTGTGTACCCGTTCTCGAAAAAGTTAGCGGGTTAAAATTTAACGTTGACTTCTTTTGCGGATACTCCCCCGAGCGAATTAACCCTGGTGATAAACAACATCGCGTAGCCGACATTAAAAAAATTACCAGCGGCAGCACTCCTGAAATTGCCGAAAAGGTCGACAACCTTTATAGAAAAATAATTAAGGCCGGAACCCATAAAGCATCATCCTTAAAAGTTGCAGAGGCTGCGAAAGTAATTGAAAATGCGCAGCGCGATATCAACATCGCATTTGTTAATGAACTCGCTTTGATCTTTGATCGCATGAACATCGATACACATGAGGTATTAGCAGCGGCCGGTACGAAATGGAATTTTCTTCCCTTCAAACCAGGATTGGTTGGTGGCCATTGTATTGGTGTTGACCCTTATTACTTAACCCACAAAGCTGAAAGTGTTGGCTATCATCCTGAAGTTATCAATGCAGGAAGGCGGATTAATGATAACATGGGGGCTCACATTGCCGGCCGTGTTATCAAACTAATGGCACAAAACGAACAGCCAATTCACAAAGGCAACATTTTAGTGCTCGGCATTACGTTTAAGGAGAACTGTCCCGACATCCGAAACAGTAAAGTTGTAGATGTGATACGTGAGCTGCAGAGTTTCGGGACAAACGTAGATGTGTATGATCCACAAGCCAGCGCAGAAGAAGTAAAACATGAATACGGTTTAACACTTATTAGCGCACCTTCAAAAAAATATCACGCCATTGTTTTAGCTGTTAGCCATGACGAATTCAAAAATCTTGACTGGAATAAAATCAAAGATTCGAAAACGGTTGTGTTCGATGTAAAGGGTCACCTTGACAAATCATTAACCACCTCCAGATTATGAAAAAAATATTGGTTACAGGCGGGGCAGGTTACATTGGAAGTCATACGGTAGTGGAGCTGATTCAGTCAGGATATGATCCTGTCGTAATTGACAGCCTGGTGAATAGCGATCGCTCGCTGATTGCAGGTATTGAAAAAATCACCAGTAAAAAAGTAAATTTTCATAAAGGAGATTGTTGCGACAAAGACTTTGTTGCTAACGTTTTTAAAACCCAGGGACCGATTGATGCCGTTATTCATTTTGCGGCATTTAAATCTGTAGGAGAATCGGGAAGTAAGCCGTTGGAGTATCATCAGAATAATGTTGGGTCACTTCTTGTTCTGTTGGAGGTGATGAAAGATTTTGGAGTCAGGGATATCATCTTTTCATCTTCGTGCACAGTTTATGGTCAACCTGATCAGATTCCTGTAAATGAAATGGCTCCTTTCAAAAGGGCCGAATCACCCTATGGGGCTACCAAGCAAATTTGCGAACGCATTTTAGAAGATGTAAGCATGGTGGGATATCGGGTAATTTCGCTTCGTTACTTCAATCCAATTGGAGCCCATCCCTCTTCGCACATTGGCGAGATCTCAATTGGTACGCCCAATAATCTGATCCCTTATGTAACACAAACTGCGGCAGGAATTCGCGAAAGGCTTACTGTATTCGGTGACGACTATGATACGCCAGATGGTAGTTGTATCCGCGATTACATACATGTGGTAGACGTAGCTATTGCTCATGTAAAAGCCTTTGATTATTTAAGTAAACAACCTTTCAAAACGTTGTTTGATGCTTTTAATCTCGGTACGGGTGTGGGCGTTTCAGTTTTGGAAGTGATTGAAAAATTTAAAAAAGTAACCGGGGTAAATCCTCCATACTCAATTGGACCCAGAAGGTCAGGTGATGTCGTAAAAGTGTACGCTGATCCCAAGAAAGCCGCCAGGGTTTTGGGTTGGAAAACAAAATTTTCCATCGAAGAAGGATTACTCCACGCCTGGTTATGGCAGAAGCAATTAAGTAAATAGGTACGCTTTTCTGAAATGTTAATTAATTAGTTGATGGAAAAAATTAAGATGGTTGATCTGAATCTGCAATACGAGCGGATCAAACCGGAAATAGATGCCGCGATACAAGATGTATTAAACTCTACGGCATTTATTCAAGGACCGCAAGTGGCAGAATTTGCAAATGCCTTGAAAGAATATACTGACGCTAAATACGTAATCACCTGTGCGAATGGAACTGACGCTTTACAAATCGCCATGATGGCACTCAGTTTCAAACCGGGTGATGAAATTATATTACCCGTCCACACCTACGTTGCCACTGCTGAAGTAATCGCTCTGTTGGGCCTCACTCCCGTGTTTGTAGATGTTGATGAAAAAAGTTTCAACATTGATGTTGATCAAATCAAAAATAAAATCACAAAAAAGACAGTAGCCATCGTACCTGTACATTTGTATGGTCAGTGTGCCAACTTGGAAGCCATCATGAAAATTGCCGGTGAGCATAATCTCCATGTAATAGAAGATGCAGCACAATCATTAAGTGCCGATTATATTTTTTCAAACGGAACAAAAAAGAAGGGTGGAACCATCGGAACCATCGGAACAACATCCTTTTTTCCTTCTAAAAACCTGGGATGTTATGGCGATGGTGGTGCCATCTTTACCAATGATTCTTCTCTTGCCGATACGATTAAAATGATGGCTAATCATGGTCAGAAAGTAAAATATCACCATGATAGTATTGGCGTAAACAGCAGATTGGATACGCTACAAGCCGCCATCCTCAAGGTGAAACTTAAATACCTGAACGAGTATACCCAAAAAAGAAATGAGGTAGCCGCCTATTACGATAAGACTTTGGCATCAATTAAGCAATTCATCTTACCACATCGTGTGTCTTACTCTACTCATGCGTTTCATCAATATACCATTCAGGTACAAGAGATCGATCGTGACGAATTCAAGTTATACCTCGATAAATGTGGCATCCCCTCGATGATTTATTATCCTGTGCCACTGCACCTGCAAAAAGCTTACCGTCAACCAGGTGCAGAATGGGGTGCGTTTCCTATTACGGAAAAATTATCAAAAACCGTACTTTCGCTGCCTATACATACCGAAATGAATGAGGAGCAATTGAATTACATTTGCACAATTATTCGTAATTATTTCTAACCATGAAGAACAACTCGTACACCGCTCATCCAACAGCCGTAATTGATGAAGGTTGCGAAATTGGTGAGGGAACAAAAATCTGGCACTTTTCACACATTATGACCAACTGCAGGATTGGTAAAAATTGTAACCTGGGTCAAAATGTTGTTGTATCACCTGATGTTGTACTTGGTAATAATGTGAAAGTGCAGAACAATGTTTCAATTTATACAGGAGTAATTTGTGAGGATGATGTATTCCTTGGACCATCAATGGTTTTTACAAACGTGATCAATCCTCGCAGCGCAGTCAACAGAAGAGGTCAGTATTCTAAAACAATTGTAAAGCAAGGCGCATCTATTGGAGCCAATGCAACAATTGTTTGCGGTCATGATATTGGAAGGTTTGCATTTATAGGAGCGGGGGCAGTCGTCACAAAAAATGTCCCTGATTACGCGTTAGTGATTGGAAATCCGTCTCGTCAAACCGGCTGGATGAGTGAGTTCGGTCACAAACTTCAATTCGATAGTAAAGGCTTTGCTGTTTGCCCTGAAAGCAAAGAGGAGTATAAATTAGAAAACGACAGGGTCACTAAAATTTCTTAACATGAAGGATTTCGCACTCATCGGAGTTGCAGGTTACATCGCCCCTCGCCACTTACAAGCCATTCGCGACACAAAAAATAATCTCGTAGCTGCCCTTGACAAATTTGACACAGTCGGGATTCTAGATTCATACTTTCCTTCAGCTGATTTCTTTACTGAGTTCGAACGGTTTGATCGACACATCGACAAGCAGCGAAGGCTGGGAAAAAAAATAGACTACGTGAGCATTTGCACTCCGAACTACTTGCACGATTCTCACATCCGGTTTGCACTTCGTCATCAGGCCGATGCTATTTGTGAAAAACCACTGGTCTTAAATCCATGGAATGTTGATGCGCTGCAAGAAATTGAGAAAGAAACAGGTAAAAAAATCTATACAATTCTCCAGTTGCGTTTACATCCAAGCATTATCGCACTAAAAAAACAAATAGAAGAAAGTCCTAAGAATAAGATACATGATGTTGACCTCACCTACATGACCTCCAGAGGGGGTTGGTATCATATGAGTTGGAAAGGTGATGTAAATAAATCAGGTGGTATAGCCACCAATATTGGTGTACATTTCTTCGACATGCTCACCTGGGTATTTGGCTCTGTGAAAAAAAATACAGTTCACACATTAACAGAAGATTCAGCGGCTGGTTTTCTTGAATTGGAAAATGCCCGGGTGCGCTGGTTCTTAAGTATTGATTATAATGACATTCCGGAAGAAATAAGAGCAAAAGGAAAACGTACGTACCGATCCTTAACAATGGAAGGTAAAGAAATAGAATTCAGTGATGGTTTCACAGATCTGCACACGCTAAGCTATCAGCAAATCATCAATGGGAATGGCTTTGGCTTAAAAGAAGCACGAACCTCCATTCAAACGGTTTACGAAATTAGAAATCAAGGTCAGTCACCACTGCAGGGCGATTATCATCCGTTGGCAAAAAAGAAGAAATAGC
Organism: Cyclobacteriaceae bacterium; assembly: GCA_035764995.1. Classification (GTDB taxonomy): domain Bacteria; phylum Bacteroidota; class Bacteroidia; order Cytophagales; family Cyclobacteriaceae; genus UBA2336. The sequence goes on from DASTYM010000453.1 coordinate 5,979, forward strand.
ATTTCATGTTGATATCGAAACTTGAATAGCTGGTGCGGATGATGATGAAGTAACCTGATCCGCATCAAATATTATTGATTATTTTTTTAGCTAACCGGTTCGGGTACAGCGATTTAATCCTATTTTTGAAGACGACCCGTTTTTATGGCCACCCAGCTAGCTGCTGCAGTTACCTCCTTCGTTATTTGTTTTCTAATCATTCCCGTGATTATCAAATACTCCCTTGAAAAAAACCTTGTCGATATTCCGGGCCGAAGAAAAATTCACAAAAAAATTACACCTTCGATGGGTGGTATTGCCATATTCCTGGGATTTTTCATCGCTTCATTGATTTGGGTAGATATCACGCAGTGGAAAGAAATCAGACTCATTCTCATTGCGCTTTTCATTGTGTTTTTTATTGGCGTTCGTGATGACCTCGTCCCGCTTCGTCCATTTATGAAATTGCTCGGCCAAATAATGGCGGGGTGTCTCCTGATCATTTTGTTCGACCTGCGCTTAAAATCATTTTATGGCTTATTGGGAATTTATGACATCTCACTTCCTGTAAGTTATGGCATAACCATCTTTACCATTATTGTTGTCACCAATTCATTTAACCTGATTGATGGGCTGGATGGGTTAGCGGGCACAATTGCCAGCTTGGCTTTGATTGCATTTGGTGTTTCTTTTTTCCTGGCGGGGGATATAATTTTCGGTGTACTCTCCTTTTGTATGCTCGGGGCCGTAATCGCGTTCCTACTGTTCAATTGGGAGCCTTCTGAAATTTTCATGGGCGATACGGGCGCCCTCGTAATTGGAATGATGCTGGCGATCAATGCAATCCATTTTATCGACATTCAGTACAATCTACCCACAACAAATCCGTATAAATTCAAAGCGTGCATTTCCGGAGCTGTTAGCTTCATCTTAATTCCGTTGGCCGACACTCTTCGGATTTTTATCCTTCGGATTATTCGCAAACAATCACCTTTCATGCCCGACAAAAGTCATATCCATCATAATATTATGAGGCTGGGTTTTTCACATGGCAAGTCAACCGTTTTGCTGGGAATCGTCCATATGCTGTTCATCGGTCTGGCAATACTTTGTATGGATTTAAACGACAACTATGTATTGATGGGAATTTTAATCCTTTGCATTGTTCTAAGTGTTGTTCTTGATAAGGCAGTGAAGAATCGATTAACAAAAGGTAGTCTTTAGGGGTATTAGAAATAGCCATCAAAATCGTATTTTTGACTCTTTGAAGTGTAATGGAAGATCGTATTAAAAAATTATTGGAAGAAGTAAAATCATTCACGGCTGACAGCAAAGAGGCGGTTGAAAACTTCCGTTTAAGGTATATCAGCCGTAAAGGATCGATCAGCGAACTCTTTGAAGAGTTGAAGAAAGTTTCTGTAGAAGAAAAGAAGAAGATTGGAAAAGTACTCAATGAACTAAAACAATCTGCAGAGGCAAAACTCACATCGCTTCAGGAAAGTCTGGATAATACTCCAACAAATACAACTGATGTAGATCTAACGCTTCCCCCGATCCCCAATAGGGTTGGAAACCTGCATCCACTTACTTTGACTAAAAATCGAATCATTGAGATATTTGAACGATTAGGATTCAACGTGGCAGATGGTCCGGAGATTGAAGACGATTGGCATAATTTCTCTGCGCTGAACTTTCCGGATAATCATCCGGCTCGAGAGATGCAGGACACGTTCTTTATCGAAAAAAATCCAGATCTGCTGTTACGGACACACACATCAAACGTACAGATCAGAATGATGGAGAAACAAAAACCTCCCATTCGTGCCATCATGCCAGGTCGTGTTTATCGAAACGAAGCAATTTCTGCCCGGGCGCACTGCTTCTTTCATCAGGTAGAAGGATTGTATGTTGATAAAAATGTTGGCTTTGCTGATTTAAAACAAACGCTCTATCACTTTGCTAAAGAAATGTACGGTAAGGATATCAAGATTCGATTTCGTCCATCCTTTTTTCCTTTCACGGAACCAAGTGCAGAAATTGATATCTCTTGTTTGATCTGTAAAGGAAAGGGTTGTAATGTGTGTAAACATAGCGGCTGGGTTGAAATTGCCGGATCTGGAATGGTTCATCCAAACGTACTGAAAAACTGTGGTATAGACCCCGAAGAGTTTACAGGCTTTGCATTCGGAATGGGAATCGAACGCGTTACCATGCTTCGCTACCAGGTAAATGATCTCCGTTTATATTCCGAAAATGATATCCGCTTTCTAAAGCAATTTCAGACCGTGATATAACCAATATGGCTGCTGATAAAATTCAAACAGTTGGAATTATCGGGGCAGGCACCATGGGCCAGGGAATTGCACAAATTTGTGCCACCTATGGTTATGCTGTTTTGTTATTCGATATAGATGCTGGTTTCCTGAAAAAAGGCGTCTCCAATATTGAATCAGCTCTGCAACTCAGCGTGGACAAGGGCAAACTTTCAGCTAATCAAAAACAAGAAGCCCTCAACAGAATAAAGTCTTGCAAACATCTTGAACAGGTAAAAGCCGATTTAATAATTGAAGCAGCCATTGAAAAGCTTGATGTAAAGCGAGAAATTTTTAAAACGTTGGAGAATTCGAACTCACCTGATAGCATTCTTGCAACGAATACCTCGTCCATACCGGTAACACAAATTGCCTCTGTCCTGAAAAACCCAAATCGCTTTGCCGGGTTGCACTTTTTCAATCCCGCTCATATCATGAAACTTGTTGAAGTGATCAGCGGTGTGGCTACTTCAGCTGAAACGCTTGAGCAGTTAAGAACATTTTCAGAAAAGTTAGGAAAAACTCCAATATCAGTAAAAGATTCTCCAGGCTTTGTCGTTAACAGAGTAGCGCGTCATTATTATGTTGAGACGTTGAAAATACTGGAAGAAAATGTAACTGACATTAAAACAATAGACACTCTTTTAAGATCAACAGGTTTTAAAATGGGGGCTTTTGAATTAATGGATTTGATCGGAGTTGATACAAATTTTTCAGTTACCGCATCCATGTACAATGCCTTTCATCAAGATGGTAAATTTCGCCCCAGTAGAATTCAACAACAAAAAGTAGATGCCGGCCACCTTGGCCAAAAGAGCGGGAAAGGTTTTTATGATTACAATAAGTAAATTTTTTAAAGGTTTTTTTCTCCTTTTACTTTTAATCTCCTGCGACTCCGACCCGGTTGATGATCCCATACCCTTTCAACCCTTTCCCGACATCAACATCGTCTTACCTAATTTCCCTGCACTCAGCAGCGATGGCGGATTTATCCTGGTGAGCGATGGAGGCGTAAGAGGAATTATCCTCTACCGAAAAACCTCGACAACGTATCTTGCTTTTGAAAGAAACTGTTCATTTAGACCGAATGATGCCTGCGCAACAGTTGATGTACACTCGTCAACCTTATTCATGCACGATGTATGTTGTGGATCCTCCTTTAATTTCGATGGCACACCATCAGGTGGTCCGGCATGGAGGCCTTTACAACAATATAGAACATCCCTATCTGTAAGCACGCTCACCATTACCGATGAAATCGTGAATTGAAAAAACTCAAAAAATTGCTTTTGTCAAGGTTCTGAAAGGCAAGGCAATAAAAAAGCCTCATGGATTTCTCCAGAGGCTTTCGTTGATAAAAAAAGGCAACGTCCCGATTGTTATCGGGATACTCTCCCGCATGTTATTGCAGTACACCAGTTATAATGATAGTCGGATTTAACTTCCTTGCTTAAAAAGCAAAAAGCCTCAAGATTTCTCCAGAGGCTTTCGTTGATAAAAGAAAGGCAACGACTTACTCTCCCGCATGTTATTGCAGTACCATCAGCGCTGGCGGGCTTAACTTCTCTGTTCGGAATGGGAAGAGGTGAACCCCACCGCTATAGTCACCTTAAGATCAGTAGGCAGACTTCAGCAGGCAGTAGGCAATTTTTGCCTGTGCCGCTTTGTCTGACCTGCAACTCACCTGCTGTGAGCTGCTTAATTTCTTTGACATGGTTGGAAAAAGAGTAGAGAGCGATAGATAAGTACTAAGTATATGTTTACTATACGTTGCGCCAGTAAGCAGTTTGCCAACTTATTGTTTGCATACTGCCTACTGAACCAGAAGCGTTCGGGTTATTAGTACTGCTCGGCTTTGACATTACTGTCTTTACACCTGCAGCCTATCAACGTCATCATCTCTGACGTCCCTTAATGGAAATCTCATCTTGAGGTGGG
>DASTYM010000454.1:0-4314 GCA_035764995.1 Cyclobacteriaceae bacterium
GGTAAGTATTTCTTATTTAAACTACTGTACGTATGAAGTTCCAGGCACGCCACCGTATCACGGTTCGGATACATGTCTTTCACTGCTTTCACACTAGCCTTCACTTTAGAAGGGGCATGTGCAAAATCCTTAAAGATGATAGTCGAATTATTTTCTTTCAGTTTCTCTAACCGCCCCGAAGCTCCTTCGAAACTTGAAATCGCCTGGTAAAACTGTTCGCTGGTAATTCCAATGCGCTTCAGTAGTTCCTTTGCTGCACTGATATTCTGCAAGTTATGTGCACCAAAGATTTTGATTGGATAACGTTCCTTTCCATTGGTCAGGTATTCGTGGCCGTTTTCTGCAATATGAGAATGTGCTTTGTAACCAACACTCATCACATCAGCACGCTGTTTATTACCGACAATTCCCACCATCGTATCGGTCTCGCAAAAAATGAGGATTCCACTTTTTGGAGTTTGGTCTGCAAAAAGATCGAATTGCTTCAAGTATTCTTCTTCTGTTGGGAAAACATTGGCATGATCCCAGGCCACCCCGCTGATCACTCCAATATGATGTTGATACCGTAAGAACTTTGGCGTTCGATCAAGCGCTGAACAGAGATACTCATCACCCTCAATGATAATAATTGGTGCATTGGAAAGTTTCACATTGTAATCGATCCCTTTGATTCTCGCACCGATCACATAATCGAATGAGCGCTTGAAATAATTCAATACATGAACAACGATACCGGTGATAGTTGTTTTACCATGACTCCCCGCAATGACAACCCGTTGTTTATCAACCGCATGATCGTAAATATATTCGGGGAAAGACTTAATTGTTAAGTTCAGTTCCTGTGCCTTGAGAAGCTCAGGATTATCTTTTTTGGCATGCATGCCCAGAATAACAACATCCAGAGAGTTGTTGATGTTATCTGTATGCCATCCCTCGCGACTCGGTAACAGGTTGTTTTTCTGCAGCATAGAGCGTGAAGGCTCGAAGATTTCATCATCAGATCCGGTAACATGATGACCAGCCTGCTTTAAAGCAATGGCCAGGTTATGCATAACGCTGCCGCCAATGGCGATGAAATGTATTTTCTGAGGATTCTTTAACATCAGTTGCTAAAATAAATCAAATTGTTGAACCTAGGCAATTCTTATTGTGCTCGGTCCTTGGCTTCAAGCCTCTAGCCACAAGCTTGGTGTTTTTCATAATTAGCTTGCAACCAACAGCTTGAAGCTTGAGGTTTGGAGCTTGCGGCCTTGAGTGAAGTAAAATATCGAGTCAACTTCTGTCAGCGAAACATTTATACTGACTTTCTGCGAATTTTTATGCACAACTTTGCTGTTAATTCTTTGTGAACAAGTTGTGTATTCAATTTTTAAAAACACTGTTGCACTTTTTTAGGTTTGTCCCCCTGAATTAGCAACAATTCCAGCAACCACAGTATGGAGCAAGGCCGGTCAACGTCATTAAGGGTTAGTAACAAGTCTACGAAGCTTTTGCCGAGAGACATCTCCGAAAGTTTAGGCAAGTTACCACCCCAGGCGCTTGACCTGGAAGAAGCAGTGTTAGGTGCGCTCATGTTAGAAAAGAGTGCCCTTAACGCTGTTGTTGAATTTTTAAAGCCTGAGCATTTCTATTCGGAGGCTCACCGCGAAATTTACAGCTCGATCATTCAATTATTCAAAGGTTCCGAGCCTGTCGACATGCGTACGGTTGTGAACCAACTGCGCAAAGATGGAAAAATTGAACTGGTAGGAGGTGCGTACTACATTGCTGAGCTCACTTCTAAAGTAAGTTCAGCTGCCAACATCGAATATCACGCACGCGTGGTCATTGAAATGGCCATTAAGCGCGACCTGATCCAGATTGCATCTCAAGTTCATCAGGATGCGTACGAGGATACTACCGATGTATTTGAATTGCTTGACAAAACAGAACAGTCCATCTTCGCTATTTCTGATTCGAACCTTCGCAAGAACTACGATAACATGCGTAACCTCATGTATCGCGCGATCCAGGAGCTTCAAAAACTGAAAGAACATAAAGACGGTCTCACAGGAGTGCCAACAGGCTTCTCTGCACTTGACCGTGCAACATCAGGCTGGCAAAATTCTGACCTGGTAATTATTGCAGCAAGGCCCGGGATGGGTAAGTGCCTGGGCAAAGGAACAAAAGTTCTTATGTACGATGGATCGCTTAAAAAAGTTGAAGATATAGTGGATGGAGATAAATTGATGGGCGATGATTCGCAACCGCGCACTGTTCTTTCAATAGCGCGTGGCCGTGAAAAAATGTATTGGATACATCAGAATCACGGCATTTCATATCGTGTAAATGAATCGCACATTTTATCACTCAAAAGAAGCAGGAACGAAGGTGGTCATGAACATGGCGAGGTGTTGAATATTGAAGTTCGTGATTACCTGGCAAAGTCTGATAAATTTAAGTCGAACTACAAGGGATATAAGGTAGCGGTCGAATTTGATGAAAAATTCCTTCCGATTGAACCTTATTTTTTAGGGTTATGGCTAGGTGATGGGCATTCAGAAAGTTCGCGCATAACAAATACTGATCCGGAAGTTATTGAATTTATGCAAAGCTACTCCGATCATCTGGAACTTAAATTAGTCGAATATAAACAGGAGGGGAGAGTTTCGAATTACGCTATTACAAAAGGTTTTAGAGGGGGAATTGATACTTACTCGTTGCAAGGAATTCTTCGCGAATTGGGTGTATTAAAAAACAAACATATCCCACAAGCCTTTCTTGTAAACTCCACAGAGAATAGACTGAGCTTATTGGCAGGATTACTGGATTCGGATGGTCACTATCATCCTGATTACCATGTATATGAAATAACCCAGAAAAATGAGCGCCTTGCTCAACAAATTAAATTTTTGTGTGATACGCTGGGATTCAAGACTTCATTAAAAAAGAAGAAAGCAACGATAGCAGATCGCGATTTCGAAACGGATGTGTTCAGGGTCAGGATAAGTGGAGATGTAGAAAAAATTCCGGTAAAAATTGAACGGAAAAAGGCACGTCAGAGGATTTCAAACATTGACTGGAGGCATACCGGCATTGAAGTAGCATTCGACAAGGTAGACGATTACTATGGCTTTGAGATTGATGGTAACCGATTGTTCTTACTGGAAGACATGACAGTTACTCATAATACGGCCTTCGTGGTTTCGGCCATGCGAAATGCAGCCGTAGATTTTAAAAGACCGGTTGCAATCTTTTCATTGGAGATGGCTTCTGTTCAATTAGTGAACAGGATGATCTCTGCGGAAGCAGAATTGGAAGGCGAGAAGATCCGCAAAGGTCAGCTGGCTGATTTTGAGTGGCAGCAACTCGTGCACAAGACTAACAGACTTTCATCAGCACCTATTTTTATTGACGATACACCTGCACTCTCTATTCTAGAACTTCGTGCCAAATGCAGAAGATTAAAAGCAGAACACAACATCCAATTGGTGATTGTCGATTACCTGCAATTGATGCGTGGCGATAGCACCGGTAACCGTGAACAGGAGATTGCATCCATCTCTCGTGCGCTAAAAGGAATTGCAAAAGAACTGGAAGTGCCAGTGCTTGCGCTGTCACAATTAAGTCGTGGTGTTGAAACGCGCGGAGGCGACAAGCGCCCTCAACTTTCTGACTTGCGTGAATCTGGTTCCATCGAACAAGATGCTGATATCGTAATGTTCCTCTATCGTCCTGAATACTACAAGATCACGGTCGATGAAGAAGGTATGCCAACACAGGGCATGGGAGAGGTGATTATTGCCAAGCACCGTAATGGTTCTACAGGAACAGTGAAGCTGAAGTTCATTGGCAAGTATACTAAGTTTGCCGACTTCGATGCACCAATTGTAAACGACAATCCATTCTCAGGAATGATCACCCGCGAAAGCCGATTGAATCGCCCTGATGATGAGCCACCGGCACCCGGTGGGGATGATATGCCGTTTTGATTTTTTTGATCATTAGAAGCTCGCGCAAAGACGCAAAGCTTGAGTTGTCGAACTCCGCCATTCATTGGTGTTCACCAACAAAGCAGGCCTATTGTTTTTTTAACTCCATATACTCAACTTTTCTGAAATCCAGCGCGTGCCCTTCCGACTGCAGCGAAATGTATCCGTCCTTAACGGGTTTGCCTGTTGATGCCGAGTCAGCCTTGGGAAGATACTCTCCACCAATTATTGGTTTTGAATAGGTGAGGACCGTATCGCCATTCACAAGGTGGTGCATGATACTATCGCCATATACAATGATTTCAACCGTTACCCATTCTCCCAACATGTTTGGTTTTGAATT
>DASTYM010000455.1:0-3133 GCA_035764995.1 Cyclobacteriaceae bacterium
GGTTCGCCACTCCTGGGACGAAACAAAAGAAGGGTTTTCTTTGTGAACAAGGTTAGCTACGAATAAATCGCCATACGGCTATTGAATATTTCTGTATATTTGCATTCGGCTTATGCAGAAAAAACTCATTCTCGATTCCGACCTGCTCGATATCACGATTAGCCGCCTTTGCCAACAACTGATTGAAACCCATCAGGATTTTGCTGATACTGTTATACTAGGATTACAGCCCAGGGGAATCTTTTTAGCGGAAATCATTCATCAGAAGCTTGAAAAAATCCTGAAAAAATCCATTCCGTTAGGGTACCTGGACGCTACCTTTCATCGGGACGACTTCAGGAGAAGGGAGATTCCTGTGAAAGCTTATGAAACCCGCGTTCCATTTGTAATCGAGGGCAAGCGCGTAGTTTTAATCGATGACGTACTCTTCACGGGCCGCACCGTGCGCGCAGCCATCGATGCCATGATCGCGTTCGGACGCCCCGAAAAGGTGGAGCTACTGGTGCTCATTGACAGAAAATATAATCGCGACTTGCCAATTGCACCTGACTACGTAGGCAGGGTTGTTAATACACTGGCATCACAAAAAGTTTTGGTCGAGCTGGAAGCAAAGGGGCTTAACAATAAAATTTGGTTGATTAATAAGGAATAAAGAAACATGTCGAAGCTTAGTCAAAAACATTTACTCGGAATTAAAGACATAACCCGCGAAGACATAGAACTTATTTTTGAAACAGCCGATAATTTTAAAGAAGTAATCAATCGCCCCATTAAGAAAGTACCCTCCTTACGCGATGTAACGATTGCCAACGTATTTTTTGAAAATTCTACACGCACGAGGTTGTCTTTTGAATTGGCACAAAAAAGATTATCGGCCGATGTCATCAATTTCTCCGCCTCCAACAGCTCCGTAAAAAAAGGAGAAACGTTGTTGGATACCGTCAACAACATCCTGGCGATGAAAGTCGATATGATTGTTATGCGGCACGCAAGCCCTGGAGCACCACATTTTTTAGCGCGCCACATCAAAGCAAATATTGTTAACGCAGGAGACGGAACACATGAACATCCCACACAAGCACTGTTGGATGCATACTCTATCCGCGAAAAATTAGGATCAGTGTCGGGGAAAAAAATTGCGATCATCGGAGACATCCTTCATTCACGCGTGGCGCTTTCCAATATTTTCGCCTTGCAAAAATTAGGAGCGAAAGTAATGGTGTGCGGTCCTCCTACCCTGTTGCCAAAATATATCAATCAACTCGGTGTTCAGGTTGAATTGGACATACACAAAGCTCTCGACTGGTGCGATGTCGCCAACGTGCTGCGAATTCAATTAGAACGTCAACATATAAAGTATTTTCCATCGCTTCGGGAGTATGCTATCTATTACGGCATCAACAGAAAATTGCTGGACAGTCTGAAAAAAGAAATTGTCCTCATGCACCCGGGTCCTATCAACCGTGGCGTGGAGTTAAGCAGCGATGCCGCAGATTCTCAACATTCAATTATTCTTGATCAGGTTGAAAACGGGGTGGCCGTTCGGATGGCCGTCCTCTATCTATTGGCTGGAGCAGCCTGATTCTTCCAGAATACCCGCTTTTCACTAAACCAAACAGTCGTTCGGAGGTTTTTTGTAAATTTGCCTCCCAACTAAACGATTCCCATGTATTATAACTCAATTGTTGAGACTATTGGAAACACCCCAATGGTCAAATTAAACAGGATTTTCAAAGGTATTGAGGGCACTGTTCTGGCTAAAGTGGAGTATTTCAACCCAGGAAATTCTACCAAAGATCGTATGGCTCTCAAAATGATTGAGGATGCAGAAAAGGCTGGAATTCTGAAGCCAGGGGGTACCATTATTGAAGGTACTTCCGGCAATACAGGGATGGGATTGGCCCTTACAGCGATTGCTAAAGGATACCGCTGCATTTTTACAATGGCCGATAAACAGTCGCAGGAGAAAATAAATATTTTAAGAGCAGTAGGTGCAGAAGTAATCGTGTGCCCCACAAACGTGGCTCCCGAAGATCCACGCTCGTACTATTCTGTAGCACGAAAACTCAACCAGGATATTCCGAATTCTATTTACCCCAATCAATACGATAACCCTTCGAACGCAAAGGCTCATTACCTCGCCACGGGTCCGGAAATTTGGAAACAAACCGAGGGAACGATCACACATTATGTGGCGACAGTAGGAACGGGTGGTTCGATGTGCGGAACGGCAAGATATCTTAAAGAACAAAAACCTTCACTTGTAACAGTTGGAATTGATACCTATGGATCGGTTTTCAAAAAATATAAGGAAACAGGAATTTTTGACGAGAACGAAATCTATCCATACCTGACCGAAGGTTTCGGAGAAGATATCCTTCCCAAAAATGTTGACTTCAGTGTGATCGATTCATTCATAAAAGTGACCGATAAAGACGGGGCTATCATGACGCGCAGATTATCACGCGAAGAAGGTCTTTTTGTTGGATGGTCAAGCGGTTCCGCTGTGCACGGTGCAGTGGAATACGCGCGTGAGAATTTGAAAAAGGGTGATGTGATGGTTATTCTCCTGCCAGATCACGGAACGCGTTACCTGGCCAAAGTGTACAACGACAACTGGATGAAAGACCACGGCTTTTTGGATACACGTTCATTTGTATCTACTGCTCGTGATATCATCAGGGGAAGAAATGGAAAAGACTCATTGTGCACAGTTACTAATCAGGCAAAAGTGAGTGAAGCAATTTTGTTAATGAATCGAGAGGGGATTGACCAGATTCCGGTAACTGAGAACGACCAGTTCGTAGGAAGCATTAGTTCATCTGGCTTGCTGGAAAAAATTATGGAAGATCCTCAACTTAAAAGCAAAACAATTGCAGAGGTGATGGATAAACCGATGCAATTCGTTGCACCGGATAGCACATTAGATGTTCTTTCTTCTTTCCTGAACAAAGAGAATAAAGCAGTTTTGGTAAGAGACGAAAGTCAGCAGGTTCACATCATTACCCGTCATGACGTTCTAAAGGCGCTCACGAATTAAATAAAATTGGATCATGAGAAGGCAGGGCTGGCGTTTGATGATGATCCTGTTTTGTACGGTAACAAGCGTACAAGCGCAAACCTCATTACCAGA
>DASTYM010000456.1:0-2075 GCA_035764995.1 Cyclobacteriaceae bacterium
GCTTTAATGACTTCATCCGCGTTTTCGCCATAGCGCATTACTACAATTCCACCAACTACTTCACCTTCTCCATCCTTGTCGAAAATTCCAAGCCGTGTTTCACCGGTCATCTGAACAGTTGCGATATCCCGGACTTTTATAGGAACTGTGTTGACTGTTTTGACAGGAATATTCTCAATTTCATTTATTGACTTGAGATATCCGGTCGTTTTGATGATGTAACCAATGTCACTTTGTTCAAATTTTCTTCCGCCTGCTTCGTTATTGTTTGCGCGTATTGATTGGATTACTTCCTGTGCTGAAAGAGCGTAGTAGTTTAACTTATTTGGGTCAACAGTAATTTGATACTGTTTTTGAAAGCCACCGAAAGAGGCGAGTTCGCTTACTCCCTGAACATTCTGCAAGGCAAATTTCACATACCAGTCCTGGATCGCGCGTTGTTCACCGAGATCCATTCCGGGAGCGTCAAGTGTGTACCATAAAATGTGACCAACGCCTGTTCCATCAGGCCCAAGAGTAGGTGTAACGCCTTCGGGTAAAAGGCGGGTGGCATAATTCAGGCGCTCAAGAACCCGCTCACGTGCCCAATAAATTTCTGTGTCATCGGTGAAGATTACGTAGACGAAGCTCATTCCAAACATGGAGGAACCGCGAACATATTTTACCTGCGGAAGCCCCTGGAGGTTTGTCACCAATGGGTAGGTGACCTGGTCCTCGATAATCTGTGGACTTCTACCCATCCATTCCGTGAAAACAATAACCTGGTTTTCTGACAGATCAGGTATTGCATCAATTTTATTTTCCCTCACGGAATAAACTCCCCAGGCGAATATTCCTGCTGCAATCAGCAACACCAGGAATCTATTTCGAAGCGAGAAAGATATTAAGCTTTCAATCATGACCTAAATGAAAAATGTAAAAAGAAAATTACTGCTATCGCTAAGACAAAGCGATTACATGAAGAGCAGGATGCTCCTCAAAAACGAAAGAAAAATAAATCAGATCAGGAAAACTTGATGCTCGACCGTAAGGTCACACGTTCGTAAAGGCGGATCGTACCTGTAGTATTGGGTGCTTGCGGCAGACGCAGCAGGAATAACTTCCGATATGAGCACGACTTGCTGCTCAATTTCCATCAGGAAAGGAGCAACCAGGTTGATGTGTTCGATTGAAGCCTTGAAATCTGTGCCTTCGTGAAAGATGGTTTCATCTTCACAGCATGTAGGTTTCATGTGCTTGTGACAAGCCGGAAGTGCCTTTTCTTTCTGGCAGCTTTCAGCTTTACCGAACAATGCAATGTTCTGAACCTCACCCATACAGAAATGCATACCCACCATGAAACTGGTAGATGAAATCATCACCAGGCTGGCTAGCATTACAACTGATATGGAGCGGATTACCTTCATTTAACACTCAAATCTAACGCAAATCTCTGACTTTAGATTTACACTTTATTATTAATCTGTTACAGAATTCCATGAAAGCCATGTTTTTTTGACAAAAATGGATTTTTAATGCGGTTTAGTGGCATTAAGTTTCTCGCCAGCACCCTATCTGGGGTTAGTGAATGTGATGAAGATAGTTGATTTAACCAGCGGGTGAGGTGACGAAATACACTGTCAGTCTTGTGATTTCTTAGTGCTCGCTCGCATGTAATGCATCTGTTACGAAGATTGTTTGATTAAAATGTTAATTGGTTTGCATGGTTCCAATCAGTTCCATGGTAAAATTGTCTTTTGCTTGAACGTAAGCTGCCTTTGGAATAATTGTAGCGCCCACTTTTCTTTTTTCGAAACTGGCTGTCATACCAAAGTCAATTTTCTTAAACCCAAGATTTTTGGCTCTCTTAATAGTTTGAAAAAGCATTTGCCTGTATACCTGGTGTTCGATTGTATAAGCATAATCCATCCCAATGAGTGATGGTACGTATGCATAATCTGTGTTTTTGTAACAAAACATAACTGCTACCGGGGTTCGCTTCTCACGATCATCATATTCTCTTTTTAAATAAAGCACAATAAATTCCCAGTTTGGATGCCCCGACATTCTGTAAAAAAAATCTTTTGGAAGAAGAA
>DASTYM010000457.1:0-5586 GCA_035764995.1 Cyclobacteriaceae bacterium
TATAAATATACTTAATCCGAGTCAACCTTTTATTTATTTCCGGCTATAATTCGGAGCTTCCCGGGTAATGGCCACGTCATGAGGGTGGCTTTCGGTTACTCCGGCTGCCGTTATTTTTACAAACCTGCTCTTCTTAAGGGCTTCAATATTCTTAGCCCCGCAGTATCCCATACCGGCACGAAGTCCACCAACCATTTGGTATAAGACTTCTGATACTAATCCTTTAAATGGAACTCTGCCTGAAATACCTTCCGGAACAAGTTTCTTGATATCATCTTCAACATCCTGGAAGTATCGGTCTTTTGAACCAACTTCCATAGCTTCGAGCGAACCCATTCCTCTATAGGATTTGAATTTCCTTCCTTCGTAAATGATCATTTCTCCTGGAGCTTCATCTGTTCCTGCCAGGAGCGAACCAACCATTACACTGTCGGCACCTGCAGCCAATGCTTTCACGATATCGCCTGAGAAGCGAATACCTCCGTCTGCAATCACGGGAACACCGGATCCTTTCAACGCTTTTGCCGCTTCATACACGGCAGACAATTGCGGCAATCCAACACCGGCAACAACACGAGTCGTACAAATACTGCCTGGCCCAACACCGACCTTCACGGCATCGGCACCAGCAGTTGCTAGTGCTTTTGCTGCTTCACCGGTTGCAATGTTACCTACAATAACCTCAAGCCCTGAGAATTTCTTTTTCACGCGCCTTGCTGCATCAATCACACCTTTTGAATGGCCGTGTGCAGTATCGATGCTGATTACATCCACACCGGCATGCTTCAACGCTTCAATACGATCAAGTAAATCAGGTGTTACGCCTACTGCTGCACCAACACGCAAGCGACCAAATGAATCGTTACAGGCATTTGGTTTATTTTTCTTTTTCTGAATATCCCGGAACGTGATGAGCCCGGTGAGTTTGCCTTTCTTATTAATGATCGGGAGCTTTTCAATTTTATATTTCTGTAAAATGATTTCCGCTTTGTCCAGGGTGATGCTTTCAGGAGCGGTGACTAGATTTTCCTTTGTCATGATGGTTTCAACCGCCACACTCAGATCTTTTTGAAAACGTAAATCACGATTGGTAATAATGCCAAGTAATTTGCCATTTCCATCTACTACCGGGATACCACCTATTTTGAATTCGCGCATGATATTCTCGGCATCCTGAACCGTTGAGTTCACCGAAAGTGTTACGGGATCCAGAATCAAGCCGCTTTGAGAACGCTTCACTTTTCGCACTTGCTCAGCCTGCTGCGCGATTGACATATTCTTATGAATGAACCCTAAACCACCCTCAAGAGCCATGGCAATGGCCAAATCGGCTTCGGTAACGGTATCCATTGCTGCAGAAACAATCGGAATATTAAGCTTGATTTTAGAAGTCAGCCTGCTGGACGTGTTGGTTTCGCGTGGAAGGACTTCAGAATAGGCTGGTACGAGCAGAACATCATCGTACGTAAGCGCTTCAAAGAGGAATTTGGACGAATCTAAGGCCATGGCAAATAATTTACGATCTATTATTTGCCGGGCAAAGCTACGCTCTTATTGCTTAATTAGCTAATAATATATTGAACAACTCCTCTTAAATTTGACTTCATAAATTACCTGCCATGAAATCGCTAATTTTTTCAACTCTCTTCCTCTTTACAATACTTTCTTGTGGCTTCGCTCAGACCCAAACGGGTAAAGCCTCTTTTTATGCAGATAAATTTGAAGGAAGCCCAACCGCCAGCGGAGAAAAGTACAGGCACAATAAACTTACCGCGGCACATAAGACACTTCCCTTCGGAACAAAAGTTAAAGTGACCAACCTGGCCAACAAAGAAACCGTAGAGGTGGTAATCAATGATCGTGGTCCGTATGTAGAGGGTCGCATCATCGATCTGTCAAAATCTGCAGCGGAAAAACTGGGATTTATAAACATGGGCTTAGCCGATGTTCAAGTTGAAGTTCTTGATGCGGGTGATGGCAAAACCAGTGATCCTTATCCTGTTAAAGTGATTGGAAATGTTTCTGTAGAAGAGAATGAGTTTTATGATTTTGAAATCGCAAGATTAAAGCCTACGGGCTTTGGTGTACAAATTGGAACTTACCAGGAACTCGTGAATCTCATTCGGTTTTCGGAAAATTTGAAAAGTTCCTATCAGAAAAAAGTTACTGTGCAGGTTAAAGTGGTGAATGGTGTTAAGTACTATGGAATTATCCTTGGACAGTTTTCTGCACGTGCAAAGGCAGAAGGGTTCAGAGAAGAGGTGAGAAAAAAATTTCCAGACGCTTTTATTGTAGAATATAAAAATTTGTAATCGGTGGTCGGTTATCGGTATTCGGTAAGACTGATTACTGATTACCATTTACCGCTCACCATTCACACATGGAGATAATAGGATTCATTGCATGTATTTTTATTGGAGTAATTCTGGGAATCCTGGGCGGTGGAGGCTCCATTCTTTCTATTCCGATTTTAGTTTACCTGCTACACATAGATGCTGTAATGGCGTCAGCTTATTCGCTTTTTATTGTTGGAACCACGAGCTTGATTGGGGCAATTCCTAAGTACAAAGATCATTTGGTCAACGTTAGAACTGGAATTCTGTTTGGGCTGCCCTCCATCCTGACAATATTTTTCACACGAAAGTGGATTATGCCTGCCATTCCAGACGTCATCATTCAATCAGAATCTTTTATCCTTACCAAACGAGTTTTAATTCTGGGTGTATTTGCACTGCTGATGATCCTGGCTTCATACTCCATGATCAAACCTCAAAAGGAAATTGAAAGTGAAAATCAGCGATTCAGAATTGTGCTTGTCATTATAGAGGGGATGATCATTGGCTTTCTTACCGGATTGGTAGGTGCTGGTGGTGGGTTTTTGATAATTCCGGCACTTGTTTTACTCACGGGATTAAAATTCAAGACTGCGGTAGGCACTTCACTCTTTATTATAGCCATTAATTCCCTGATCGGGTTTCTGGGTGATGTGCTTAACTATGAAATACCATGGGTATTTTTACTTTCCGTTACCTCCCTTGCAGTAGTTGGTATTCTCATCGGGAATCGTGTTTCAAAAAGCATTTCAGCATCGCGTTTACGTAAATCGTTTGGATGGTTTGTACTGGTAATGGGCTGTTGGATTCTCGTGAAAGAACTTTTTCTTTAGTGGCATCTGAAACTTTGCGTTCTTTGCGTGAGAATATTTTTCACGGCTAAGAAGACGCAAAGAAATCTGTTTAAATTTTAACGAACCACTTTCGGTTATACATCCACCGGAGGATGACCAGAAAAATCAGAACGAGTGTAATGGCATATAATAAAGACGCATTAACCGGGCTCAACCAGGTTGCATAGAAATATTTATAAATATATCCGAGAATTGAAATTTCACCGTCCCCATCCGCTAGCTTGACTCTCGCCAGTGCTTTCACCATGAGACCGGAAACCACAAACACAAAAAGAGCATTCATTCCGTAATACACAAAAGGCATCGCCCATGTCTTAAATCCTTTTACATCAATCAGCCAGTAACAACAAGCCAAAAACTGCATAGCAATTCCACCTGTATACAATACATAGCTGCTTGTCCAAAGAGCTTTGTTGATAGGGAAGTATAATCCCCAACCTAATCCGGCAACAATTAAAATGCTTCCTGTAACAAACAACCAAACCATTTTGTCTGCAGGTTGCTCATCACTTGAAAGAAGCTTACCCGTGAGCATTCCTAAAATGGTCGTACCGATAGCAGGTACCGTACTCAATACGCCTTCAGGGTCCCACGTTTTTGATTGTACCCACAAGTGACCATTTAGTAAAAGTCTGTCGAGCCAGGCGCCAAGATTTGTTTCAGGTTCTAACGATGGGGGGCCAACGCCTGGAACGGGGATCAGTGTCATCATCAGGTAATAGGCGATGAGCACAATTACTGCGACCCGAATTTGGGTTAACCAATTAGTTGTTAAGTATAAAATGCTCGCTATAAAAAAAACTACTGCGATACGCTGAAGCACTCCGGGTATTCGAACAGTTTCAAAATTAAATTTTGGAAAAAGGGCAAGAAAAACTCCCAACGCAAAAATGATAGCAGCTCTCTTTAAAATTTTAAGGAAAACTTTTTTGTTGAGGCCATCTGCGATTTTGTCCTGGTAACCGAAGTGAATTGAAACACCTACGATGAAAAGAAAGAATGGAAACACAAGATCGGTAGGTGTACAACCACTCCACTCGGCATGGCGTAAGGGCGGATAAATGTTAGACCAACTTCCGGGGTTGTTAACTAAGATCATTCCTGCCACGGTGATGCCTCTGAAGGCGTCTAAAGAAAGGAGTCGATTGTTCATTTTGATCGTTGGATTGATTTTAAATTATCACGCAAAGACGCCAAGACGCTAAGTTATCGCAAAGTTTAGAGTCATTTATAGGCAATAAGTAAATACCCTTTGCGTCTTTGCACCTTGGCGTGAAATGATTCATTTTATTTTAAGGTAATTGGTAAGGTCTTCCAAGTACTTTTTGAATTCTTGATTGAATACCCTTTCACCGGTTTACTCTCCTGATTATACCGGTCAAGCGAGGTAACAACATAGGTGTATGTTTTCCTTTTCTTTGCTGTAGAATCAAAATAGGCTGATTCAGCCGGTAAAGCAATTATATTTTTTGAGTTGCTCAGATCTACTTTTTCATTTTTTAAAAAACGATAGATCACGTATCGCGTGTGCGTATTCAGATTATAGTATGGTTCTGATTCCTGCCATAGGAGCTGAATGCCGTTATCTTTTCCAATGAACATAATTGGGTACTGGCGATCAATAACCGATTGAGGTGCATTCCATACGGGCGTTAATGCAGTATTCTTGTACAAAGAAGTTTTAAGGGAGTCTGTTACGCCCAGCGGATTACCTTTGAAAGATTTGGAACTGAAGTAGGCACTTCCTTTTATTTGCGATAATTGCCTGTTCAATCGAATTTGCTTTCCGATCTGGTCGGGCTCTTTCCATCGCGCATCATTGTTAGCATTAACTTTGTATACGCCCTGGCCAATAATTACCGGATGATTAAAACTATTTTCATTCCACCATTTTGCGATTACTTCATAAGGCGCTGCTTCATAACCAATGCTCCAGTAAATTTGTGGAACGACATAATCAATCCAGCCTTCTCTCATCCATTTTAAGATATCGGCATATAAGTCATCGTAGCATGTTTGTCCGGCCCGCGTATCAGAACCGGCAGGATCAATACTTTTGTTCCGCCATACTCCGAAGGGGCTGATTCCAAATTGTACGTGTGGTTTAACCTGATTAATGCTATCGTTTAATTTTTTGATTAACAGATCAACATTATTCCTTCTCCAATCATCCTTATTGGCAAATTCGCCTTTGTACTTTTCGAATGATGCGCTATCGGGAAATTCAGTCTTAGCGATACGATATGGATAAAAATAGTCATCAAAGTGTACGCCATCCACATTGTAACGGTTTACAACATCCATAATCACATTTATGGTATGCTTGCGTGCCTCGGGTAACCCTGGATCGAAATACATGTTTCTGCCATAGGTAACAAACCACTCTGGCTTTTTAAAGA
>DASTYM010000458.1:0-2139 GCA_035764995.1 Cyclobacteriaceae bacterium
TAATTAGCTGAAAACCAAGATTAATTCTCTTCTGTATAGTCCAAAAGGACTAGCGAATTCCATGTAGGAAAAAACTACTATCCTGTCAGATCAAGTTATTTGGAGGTAGAAGTTTAGGCACAAGAAAACTTATGTCTATGTCCAACCCCTAATAAGTTGGCATCGAATTGTCAATCTCCTTCGCCCATGCCAGAATTCCTCCTTTAAGGTTATACAGATTATCGAACTTATGGTTTTTCTCTAACCACTGAACGGCTTGACCGCTGCGACCGCCACTGCGGCAGTGAATCACTACTTTTTTAGCCTTACTGATCTTATCAATATGATGAGGAACTTCGGCTAATGGAATAAGCTCACCCTCGAGGTTGCAAATATCGTATTCGTGTGGTTCACGCACATCAATCAGCTGAAAATCAGCGCCTGATTGTTTGAGCTGTTGTAGTTCTTGAACAGTTACTTCTTTCATGCTCAAAGATTCAATAATTTTTTCTAACGCACGCTATTCAAACGTAAATTATCGCTAAAATTACTATGAATAGATCGGTTCTTAAAAATTAACAATATGCGTAAAAATTTCTCCAGCGGGGCAAAGTGGGAAGATATCGTTGGCTACTCGCGAGCCGTACAGGTAGGTAATCAACTGGAAGTCACTGGAACGGTTGCAGTGGATGAAAATGGGATACTGGTAGGAAAGGATGATTTTTTTAAGCAAACTCAATTTGCACTTCAGAAGATTGAGAAAGTAATGAGGCAAGCCGGCTTCATGTTGGAAGATGTAGTTCGAACACGAATTTTTGTTACCGACATCACTCATTGGGAGGAAGTTGGGAAGGCTCATCACGAGTTTTTTAGTGCTATTAAGCCTGCAACCACCATGGTTGAAGTAAAGGCATTGATTGCACCGGAGTATTTGGTGGAAATTGAGGTAAGTGCAATTAAGGAGTAATGAAAATTTTTGATTGCGATTTACGATTCATTATTTTCAAAACTAAAATCTCAATTCTGAAGGAAAACTGTTCTTACTGATTCTCGTTTAAGAAGATAGTATGAGGGGTTGGGTGTTATTCCTGCAATTGCCTTTGTTCATTCTTTTAGCAGCGTATAGTTGTAGGAAGGAAAATACTCAACCGGTGAATGCTCAATTGGATGCAGTTCCAGTGACTTCCGATACAACCAAACTCCTTGACTTCGATCAGGATATCGTACCCATACTTAAATCCCATTGCCAGCCTTGTCATTTCCCCGGAGGAAAAATGTACGAGAAAATGCCTTTCGATCAGTCAAAAACAATTCTGGATCATAGAGAGGGTGTAACGAAACGCTTTAAAAACCAGGAGTTAGAGAAATTAAAAGCGTATCTTCAACAAGCAATCCGATAAAGTGGCTTAAAATTTGTACTTGGGTGAACAAAACTCATCGGCCTCAATGAGACCAGCCTTTGTTATATTGTTTGTATGCTGCTGTTTGCAGCTCCACGCTCAGGTGAGTGAGATTAAGACAGCTTCAAAAGAGAATTCATCCGGGAAGTCAGGGAAAAGTGGTTCAAGTGAAGGTGATGATTCTGATGGTGGTGGAGCATTTTTCTTTGACTTCCTTTTCGGAGGTATTGCCGAGTGGCAAAAATTTAAATTGCAAAGCTATCGGGAACGGTATCCAAGTATGGTTTCACTGGATGTGATGATGCAAGGCGGCATCAAACCTTCCAGTTATTACTTATTGTGGCCACGCGTTCGCGGAAACTGGGGCTTGTTCTCAACCGATTTCAGGATGAATTATTTAATAGAAGAAGGAGTGGAGGGTTACACCCACATCCGTACCAACGATTGGCAAGTACTTCAACTCAATCTCGTAACCAGCAAGTTTTTTACGTTTAAAGCTGGTGCCGGCTATATGCAAGAAGCCTTTAATACGAAAGAATCTTTCTATGAATCAGCATTTCTGATGTTTGTGCATGCACCTGATCAATCGAAGGTGTTGGGATTTGAATATCGGTTTGCAAAAGACTTTGATACAGGAGCAAATCCACGCTGGGAACTGAGTGCTCAATATCAACATGAGCTGTTTAATAAAGGCTCGTTACATGGCTATGCTTCGGCAGGAACGGTGTTCCAGAAATATTATAACACGATTAATGTTTGG
>DASTYM010000459.1:0-8578 GCA_035764995.1 Cyclobacteriaceae bacterium
TTAATAAATGAGGGTTCCACATAGTTCCCAGACTTTAAGAAAGTTTTCGTGTCCGTGGACAGAATGTTTTCACGAGCAGTGGATAAACTCACGGATTCAAAGTCAGGATATTTTTCACGCAGTTCTCCAGCAAGGGGAATGGGCAATGTGTTGTAAGAAGATTTTTCCGCATCAAATTTTACGAATTGCCATACCTGAGCGATGCGCCCATAATTCTCAAAGTCAGTATTGAATGTCAACTCATCCCGTACCCAAAGCCCAATGAGAATCACAACGGCCATACCTGTGGCTAACCCTCCGATGTTGATGAACGAATATCCCTTCTTCTTCATCAGATTTCTCCACCCTATTTTGAAATAGCTTCTGAACATACCATAAGTGTTTAAGTTTTTATAACCCTCCATTGGCCTGATGATGCCAGGCCTTAAAAGCAGTAGCACATCAATAATGAATTTTAGGTCAGCTTTTCGTTTTCCAGTCTGTATAACTCTACGTTCATACACTTCCAGCAAATCGCCTTCAATGTAGCTGCACATCTTCGGATGGCAGTACCAGCGAAAGAATTTTAGAGCGAACTGTGGGGGTGATACTTTTAGCGTTCCCATTCTGCATCAGCTAAACTGAAAGACTGTCTTTGGGATTGCCTTCCAGAGTTCATCGCGGGTAGACTTGGAATACTGCATTGCCTTTTTACCCAGAGCTGTAATTTCAAAATATTGTTTTGGTCGGCCAGCACGTTCTTCAGTCCGTTCCCCCGCAAAGGATTTTAAATATCCTTTGTCTTCGAGTCTCCTAAGGGCCGTATGAAGCGCTCCCATACTTACACTACGTGAAAGCCTCGATTCAATTTCATCTTTGATCGCCACGCTATAGGCTTCATTATTTAATATACCGATGGTAAGAATCACTATTTCTTCAAACTCACCGAGTTGATATTTTTTCATGCATTGAATAATAATATCTAAATGTAGTAATAATAATTGTGCCAAAAATATACGGGCGTATTTTCTTGCTGAAAGGGTGCGTGAAATTTAGTTGACTGTCCGATTCTGTACGTCAGTAGCACGGAATTGGTACTTCTGCTAACTGATAGATGATAATATTCTGACCGAGGTCAACTTATAAATCTTACGATGATATGGTATTGATCGAAGATTATGTTAGCCTTGACTTGAGTTAACGTAGTTCTTTAAATAACAGAATACTTTTTATTGGCCGTCCGAGTCAATCACCAACTATGACAGTAACAAGCTACAAGGACCATCCGAAGGCTTTTGCATTGGTTAATATTAATCTGTAAAATTTCTAAGTCTCTGATTTGACCAAAATCTGATCGAATTTGTCAAAATCTGTCAAAAAGTAGCCCCAAGGTTACCGATATCGAACCTGTTTGTGGAAAATTTGAAGAAATTCAATGACTTGATGGTTCGATAAGCTTAGCATATTACCACATAATGTAAGACTGGATGCGATAGCTGAATGTGTGAATCATGTAACTCTTTCCTGCTTTGTATGTAAGACATTGCACATAACGTTTCGTCATCTTTGGTTTAGGAATATGAAGACAAACTATATGATTGCTCAAAACGCACAATGGAAGGCACCCTGGAGAATGCCAAAAGCTGACTCCTCAACAAAATCCACATCTACAGGCAGTCAACTCGACAGCAATTCACAAAGCCTGCTAGGAAGAGTCGTAAAAGGAATTCAGGATTTCATTAAAAAAATTGGCTGATGACTAAAAATAAAAGTTGGGACGCTCAGAAGGCAAAACTGAAGTCACGATTTCCAAAAATCACGGATGCCGATTTAAACTTTGATGAGCGCTTTAAAGATGCCATGCTTAATAAACTTCAGGGTATTGTGGGCCGAACCAAGAAAGAACTTCAAGCTATCCTAGAAGCACAGTAACTGGATTTTCTCAAATGCATTGTTAGAGATTTTTAATGATGCTTTTAGATTTTAAACTACAACAATCAAAATATCAAATGAGTGAAAGAATAATTGCAGACAATGTTTACCAGGTGGGTACGGTTATTACAGCGAAAGAAGACCCCTTTTTAAAACTTAAAATTGAACGGTACTACCAGCGTATTTACTACTGCTCTGTAGTAGATGCCCCCGAACAGAAACACTTCGCTTATTTTGAAAGAGAGCTAGTACCTCCGGTAGCTGCCAGATAATTCTCCATGCGCATGGTACGATTATGCAAAATTTCGAAATTGTTATCATTGTCTTCTCCATTCTTGTTGCTCTTCTCGCAATAACAGACAAATTAAAGTTGCCGAATCCGGTAATATTGGTTTTCGCAGGTCTGGGTATTGGCTTTATACCATCGTTACCCTCCATAGTTCTTAATCCTGAAGTAGTATTTCTATTGTTTCTGCCTCCAATTTTATATGATGCAGCCTCACATACTTCCTGGCACGATTTTAAATTAGAGATTGTACCCATTTCAAGGTTGGCCATTGCACTGGTATTTCTTACAACTGTGGCAGTCGCCTTTGTGTGCTACTTTTTTATTCCTGATTTTACATGGCCGTTGGCATTCGTGGTCGGTGCCATTGTTTCCCCTCCTGACGCAGCCGCTACAACCACTATTACAAAAGGGCTCGGTTTGAACAGAAGGGTGCTTACTATTCTAAACGGAGAAAGTCTCGTCAATGATGCATCGGCCTTAATTGCATATCGGTTTGCCATAGCCGCATTAGGCTCAGGTGTTTTTGTTTTTTGGAAAGCCGGTATTAGTTTTTTACTGATGGGGGCTGGGGGAATTTTAACCGGTGTAGCCATCGGTTACCTGTTAATCATTATTCACAAAAGAATACTCAATAATTCTATCATTAGTACTTCACTAACATTGTTAACACCATTCATTTCATATTTGACAGCTGAGCACTTCCTTACCTCGGGAGTGCTTGCTGTCGTGAGTACAGGGCTTATGATATCTTGGAGAGCACCAGAAATTTTCTCTTACCAGACGAGGATACGAAACCGCTCTATTTGGGACACAGTTATTTTTTTACTCAATGGTTTTATCTTTATTTTGATTGGTTTACAGCTTCCTGCTGTTCTCGCTGACTTGCATCAATATAGTTTAGGTGAATTAATCACCTACGGGCTACTAGTAGGAGGAGTGACTATTGCTGTTCGGATGTTGTGGGTATTTGGTGCTGCCTATAACCCGATCTCTATCCAGGGTATTAAAAAAGATAAGCAGGATCCAGAAAGCAATACATGGAAGAATGTCCTCATTATAGCCTGGACCGGTACACGAGGTGTAATTTCACTTGCCACTGCATTAGCTTTACCATTGACGTTAAGTGATGGAAGTTCTTTCCCTCAACGGCCTTTAATACTTTTTTTAGCTTTTGTGGTAATTTTTATGACGCTGGTCATTCAAGCGTTTTCTCTTCCTTTGCTTTTAAAAATACTGCGAGTAAAACCACAGTTGGATCACACAGATGATGAAAATGACCTTCGGCTGTTAATGGCCAGCAGTGTCTTAAATTTTATTGAACAGGATTTCCCTTTCGCATTAAAAGAACAAGTAAAGAGCCAGATCAAAATGCGTTATACAGGTTTAGTTGATTTGCATTCCAGGAAATTGGAAATCGATGTAGAAGCATCAGAAAATAAAAGTGAACCAAGTACCTCCACAGTAAATTTGGAGATCAATAAATTTCAGAGATTGCTGCTTATTGGATTTCATAAGGAAGGCTTGTTTAATTACACTACAATCAAGCGATTAGAGCAAGAATTAGATCATGAGGAACTCCGGCTGAGTTCGCTAAAAAAGAAAGGAGTACGACTGAAAAAAAATTGAAATTGTTAATTATGGACTTCGTTATTTAAATTAAAAGGGCAGGCGTTTGAAATTCCTGCCCTGAGGCCTTTCCATCTCGCCATTGCCTTTACGATACTTTCTCAGGTTGTCCTTCCTTTATGATATTGACAACTTCTTCACGCTTTTTGTTAAGCTTCGTTTCTACCCTCTTGAGCAGGTCCTCCTCCTGGCCAACCTCAAACTTAAGATCAGCATCAGTGAGTTGTACAAATTTTTCTTTGAGTTGCTTCGATTGAACACTCCAATCACCTGTAATCTTAAAGGTTTGCCCGGCATCTTTTTGCGTTGCGATCATAATTATTTTTTTTTAGTTTCGATTATTAATTTGATAAGGCAAAGAACGGTATTAGCAACATATAAAGTCTTACATGTGGATCTACCTTTCTTACATAGATCACAGAAAGCTATAGTAATCAGGCAATCGCTGAGTAGTGAGTGACTTTAGAGGTTTTCCAAATTGCTTTTACGCTTTTGTTTCAACTTCTTGAAGTAAGAAGGGGTTAATCCTGTAATTTTCTTAAACTGGTTAGATAAGTGAGCCACACTGCTGTAGTGCAGCTTATAGGAAATTTCAGTCAAATTAAGCTCATCATACAATAACAACTCCTTTACACGCTCAATTTTATGGACAATGATGAACTGCTGAATGGTAATTCCTTTCACCTCTGAAAAAATATTAGACAAATAGGTGTAGTCATAGCTTAATTTTTCACTTATATAGTCTGAGTAATTCTGTGTTGGTATTTCTTCGGAATAATGAATCATTTCAGTGATTACATTTTTTATTCTCTCAATCAGTATGCTCTTTTTGTTGTCGAGCAGTTCCAACCCTGATTTCAGGAGATTTTTTTTAAGCTCTTCTCGCTGCTTAATAGTAATTTGCTCAACATCTACTACACCTAAGTCAACCGCCACCGGATGAAGATTCAGTTTTTTTAATTCTTCGCATACCATCATTTTACAGCGAAGACTTACCATAAATTTTATATAAAGTTTCATGGGTTCAGGTGCATACCCTCCCCATTCGATACAGGTGCACAATGTGAGACGCTATAGCTGCCCACACAGAGTTGTATTCATTATACACAATGTTGTTCTCCTGACACGCTTTTTTAACATATTGGCTAAT
This sequence comes from Cyclobacteriaceae bacterium, assembly GCA_035764995.1. Taxonomy (GTDB): domain Bacteria; phylum Bacteroidota; class Bacteroidia; order Cytophagales; family Cyclobacteriaceae; genus UBA2336. The sequence goes on from DASTYM010000459.1 coordinate 4,977, forward strand.
GGCAGGGTAATGAATGTGACTGACACGTGGGAAGAGGTGATGTTCGATTTGAAAATTTAATCCGCCTAAGAACCAACTAAGTACTTTGTTAGATGTATCAAAATTAGCTGTAGATACAATTTGATGCACGGCCCATTCAGGTCGGTCCTCTATTTGATGAATTCCATGAAATTGTGTCCCCTTCACCACATGAGCTAACTGGAACACGATACTAATAGCTATTCCACAAACGATGGTGATGATAAGGAAGCCAATTAGCCATGATAACCAACCCAAAAAGGCAATGGGTACTACAACGTACACAACTAAATATAGGATCTTGCTTATCCAGAAGATCAAATGCTCTTTCATGGGTAGTTGTTTCTTTGTAGAATTAGGCGACACTTTTCCACTAAAGTATTTTTGAAAATCTTCGTAAAAGATCCACGCGAGATAAGAAATGCCATAAAGTACTATCCAATATACGTGCTGGAAACGATGGTAGAAACGCCACGGCTGACCTTCATGCAGGCGCAAGAATGGCTTTACATCAATATCTGAATCCATCCCTTCTATGTTTGTGAACGTATGATGATTGACATTATGCTTGATCTTCCAGTAATAGGAGCTTCCGCCCAGCACATTTAAGAAGTATGCAGACACGGTATTGATCCAGGTGTGCTTTGAAAAACTTTGGTGACCCCCCTCATGCATCACATTAAATCCAATAACGGCCAAACACAATCCAAAAAGGACACAAAGCATTAGAGAAACAAACACATCCGGTGTAAAAAAGACTAACACCACATACAGTCCCAATGAAATGAAGATTTGTGTGAAACTCTTCAAATATAGTTTTTGATTGCCGGCAGGATGAAGGTTTTGCTCAGCAAAATAATGATCTACTCTTCCTTTAAGAATTTTAAAAAAAGGCGTTTTGCTGCTAAAAGAGTACTTAATGTTGAGCATGGTATACAATATACTCCAAGAACACCCAGATCCACTTCTTAATTCATTTTATCAGTGAATAGTACAACTTATTGACAGAGGCATGTAATTACTCTGGCATGAAATTATTGATCTTTACTTCTTGTTTTTCATGGTATTACAATAAACCGGTACGTTTTATCTAAAAAACAGCTTTAACTAAAAACACAAAAGTGATTACAGTATATATAAAAGGAAAAAAAGGATTCAAAGAAGCAATTCTTGAAAGGCTTGAGTACTCCTGGTTGAATGGCAATTCAGAGATTGAGCATAAGTTGATTATGTTCTGGCTGACAGATCAATCTCAACTCCACAATTTTAAATTAGCGATTGGAAGCAGACTGATTTTCAAGTATCGGCTTCAATTCTTTACAAACTTAGAAGAACACCTTCAGTCGGAGAAGAACAAAGCCTATTCAGGTTTTTCTTCATCTGAGAAGAAATTGATTTTCGACATGACATCTTTAGAAACAGAACAACGAAAGACTCGGACTAAATCGAAGATTCTGAATTTAAAAAATAACTATGAATATGAACAATAATTACGCTACGCAGAGCTCTAAAGGATTTAACTCAACCGACTATCCAGAGATGGTTGATGAACTTGCCAGACTCGCTAAAAGAATTCGTTTTATGCCAGGATATGACAAGGTAGAGGCCACTGTCTCTTTTTTAAAAGATCATAGTATAAAATCGGAATCGGTGAAATCAAACCCATTACTGGTCAATCTTATCAGGTCGAATTCTTTTCAACTTTTGCATATTGAGTCTCTTTTTGAATTATGTCGGGATAACCCTTCGTTTCTCCGTGATTATGAAAAATACATCAATCAAGAACTTTCATAACCACCGATCCTTTAACAGCAACATCATGAAGCGAACCATACCTATTATCGCAATTTCGATAAAAGAAATCATCGATAACATTTACCAGTTACTGCTCCGTGGACGGATAGGACAACTGCAAATGTCATATATTGTTGAGACGAAAAAGTAAGAATTTGCTGCCGGTTACAAGCGTATTAAAAATCTCAGACGTTCTAACCTTCGTTGTTTGACTGAACCGTTAAGATAAACCCGTCAATCTCAAACAAAATCTGTCAAAAAGTAGCCCCGAAGTTACCAATATCGAACCATTTTATTGAAAATTTGAAGAGGTTTCAAGACTTGATGGTTCGATATACCGTTTAGGTATCCTTGTACCAAGTGAAATTAACCTTCGCGTAGTCAGGAAATGCGCGAGGAATACCTGGTACACAAAAAAAGTATTAGTAGAATTGATGTATTTTGATATAAAAAAGAGACTTTTAGTACGAGAACGATATAATGGAAGTATATGCACTTGGTGCATATACTCAAACGTTAGCGCCAATGCCCTTCGTCCGCAGACAATGACGTCAAAATATCAAAGACTTGTTACCGCAGACAGAAAACCAAAAGATTGAGACACTCACAATATTTAACATTCAACAATGTTATATTGGTGTAAATCCCAAACAAGACCCCTATGAGAATTGTATTAATTTTTTATCTAACAATCTTTACTTGGACAACGACATTATCCCAAGAGACATACTTCACAGTGATTGGTGAAATAACTGATGCTCAAACAAAAGAGCCACTTGGATATGCAAACGTTACTATAATTGGTAAAGCTATCGGGACAACATCAAATGGTAACGGTGGTTTTGAATTTCATATTCCAACCAATTATTCAAAGGACACATTGGCAATTTCATTTATTGGTTATAAAACTTATAAAATTTCTCTTTCAGACTTAAAGAACCCTACAGAGCTAAAGGTAAGATTAGAACAATCAACCTTTGAATTAGGTGAAGTTGTAGTTAGCGACAAACCATACACCGTATACTCTCTACTTGACGATGTCATTTCAAACTACGAGAAAAATTACGGGACGAGACCATACGAAATGGATGGTTTCTATCGCGAGATACGACAGACTAATAAAAAGTATGGTTACCTAATTGAAGCAGCTTGTAGGATTTATAAAGAAGACTACAAAACACCTTATAACGTTTCGTTGGAGAAGATAAGAAGTAATGCAAGTGCAAAAGAGTTTAGTGTAAGGACTGACGAAAACTTCCTTGAGACAATTTTGGTAAATGACTATGTGAGTAACCCTGTGATGGGCTTTTTTAAGAGGTACAACAAAAAAGACAAATATGTAATTGAAGACACTACTTCAATGGACAACCACTTTGTTTATGTTGTTTCGAAGGGTAATCTTCCATACGAGAAAGAAACACTGTACATAAACGCTAAAGATTTAGCAATCTTAAGATACGACATTGAGAACAAGTATGGTCCTGATGGGAATAACCAACCCAAAAGAAAAATTGGAAAGAACCTAATTGGACGATACCATTATTTAAACATGGTAAACATTTTCACCAAAATAAATGGGACGTACTACCCAAGTTACATTAGGTCAAGATTTGAACACGATGAGTACAACGAACTAAAGAAAATCACCGAGAAACGTTCCGTTTTAATGAGGGAGTTGATTATTAACAAGGTCAACTCGGACAGTCCTTCAAAAATTGGCTCAAAGACTGAAATGAAATCCATAAAGCTTGACGACCAATTGCAAAAATATGATGCAGAATTTTGGAAAA
>DASTYM010000460.1:0-8129 GCA_035764995.1 Cyclobacteriaceae bacterium
TGTAATCGGTTTAGAGGTTCACGCGCAACTTCTTACGAAGAGCAAAATCTTTACATCCGATTCAACAGCATTTGGCGCGCCCCCCAATACGCAGGTAAGTGTTATTACACTTGCCCATCCGGGAGCGCTTCCGAAATTAAATAAGAAAGCCCTTGAGTATGCGATTCGAATGGGCATCGCGTGTCAATCTGATATTTCGCGATTCACCATTTTCGACCGCAAGAATTATTTCTACCCGGATCTTCCAAAAGGATATCAAATCACACAAGATCGAACACCCATCTGCAAGGGAGGGCATATTACTATTTCAAAGAAAGATGGATCTGAAAGTAAGATTGCTCTTACCAAGATTCACCTGGAAGATGATGCGGGAAAATCGATTCATGAGTCCAATGAAACAGATACACTTCTCGATTTTAACAGGGCAGGGGTTCCGTTAATTGAAATTGTCACCGACCCGTGCATCTCAACTTCTGAGGAGGCGTATGCATGTCTGACTGAAATCAGAAAACTGGTTCGCTACCTCGAAATCTGTGATGGCAATATGGAAGAAGGCTCGCTCCGTTGTGATGCTAACGTATCCGTTATGCTGGCAGATGCCAAAGTTTTCGGAAAGAAGGTAGAGGTGAAGAATATGAACTCGATCCGTAATGTTCAGCGAGCCATCGATCACGAAATCGAGCGACAAATTGGATTGATTGAAAAGGGTGAAGAAGTTATCTCTGAAACCAGAACATTTGAAGCTTCGTCCGGAAAGACATTTGGTATGCGAACCAAAGAGGAGTTGAATGATTACCGTTATTTTCCTGATCCTGATTTAAGCCCGGTAGTAGTTTCTGAACAGTGGCTCGCGGAGATTAAAGCATCCATGCCGGCCCTTCCCAATGAGTTACGGGACAAATTTATGAGCAAGTACGGTTTGTCGGTGTATGATGCTCATGTGCTCACTGACTCAAAGGATATTGCCTTGTATTTTGAAGAACTCTGTACTTATACGAAGAATTATAAAGCAGCCGCTAACTGGATTTTAGGGCCTGTAAAATCGCATCTGAATGAAGTTTTATTAGCGGTGAAGGATTTTCCAATTCCTATTCAGACCTTAGCGGAACTAATTCAGTTAATTGACAGTAATACGGTAAGCTTTTCAGTTGCCTCACAGCGAATTTTTCCGGTGTTGTTAGTGGAAGGTGGTAAATCTGCACTGACGGTGGCAAAAGAGCTTAATCTTATTCAGGATAGCAGTATAGATACGATCCTGCCAATTGTTGAACAAGTGATCCGGGAGTTTCCCGCAAAAGTGCAGGAATATAAGAAAGGAAAGAACGGAATTCTTGGCATGTTTATGGGTGAAGTAATGAAACGCAGTAAGGGCAAGGCCGACCCGCAAATGGCCAATGAATTGTTACTTAAAAAATTATCAGAACTATGAGATTGTCGATTTTTTTGATTTTAACAGCAATCCTGTTAACGGGTTGTTCTTCTAACGGACAGCAAAAAAGTGATGGAGGATGGAAAGTTACAATTTCAGGTAAGGTTGGATTTCCGCAAAGCGGCACGATTTCTATTACGGAATTACAGAGAAATGGGCAAGGCTGGTCAGACACGATCAAGCTGAAGGGTAATTATTCGTATTCAAAAACGGTTAATCTGAAAGAGCCCGGCTATTACAGACTTAATTTTTACAATCTGCAGATGGTTGACCTGATTCTCGATAAGAGTAATCTCGAAGTAAACGTTGATGGAAATACTGCAAGCGGTTTTTACGAAGTGAAGGGATCTCCTGATATTGAGATAATCAGAAAGATTCAATCCATGCAGCAGGCTGTTCAGGGAAGTCCGCAGGCTGTCAAACTGGGTGAAGAATTTCAAAAGGCTCAGCAAGCAGGTGATCAGAAAAAAATGTTGGAGCTGCAGGGGCAGTATCAGGCGCTTGCAGGGAAGGAGAATGATAAGATTGCCCAGTTAATTAAAAGTGAACCACCTTCGTTAGGAATCATTAACCTTCTGCAGAGCGGCAGAACACTTGATCAGGATAAATACTTCGATGTGTATGTTGTTGTTGCTGATAAAGCAACGAAGGCGTGGCCGAACTCCAGCCATGTAAAAGAGTTCGCTGACATGGTGGCTAAAAACAAAGTGCTTTCAGTTGGACAGGTTGCGCCTGAAATTGCGTTGCCAAACCCGGATGGACAAATTGTAAAGCTTTCATCACTACGCGGAAAGTATGTATTGATTGATTTCTGGGCAAAATGGTGCGGCCCGTGCCGGAGGGAAAACCCAAACGTTGTAAAAGCATATAATACTTTTAAAGACAAAGGCTTTACAGTCTTTGGAGTTTCACTTGATAGAACAAAATCAGACTGGGTTCAGGCCATTCAGCAAGACGGACTTACCTGGACGCACGTTTCAGACTTGAAATATTTCCAATCAGAAGCAGCGATTCTTTACAACATCAATGCGATTCCGTTTTCAGTATTGATTGATCCTAAAGGTGTAATTGTTGCAAAGAATTTACGAGGTGAAGAACTGCATGCGAAACTCGCAGAGATATTCGGAACACCTTAGTCTTAAACTATGATTAATCTGATTCAATGATTGATATGATTCAATGATTGACATGATTGATGGGATAATCAAATCAGTGCAATCATTTTCAGATTAATCACAGTTCAGACATGCAGTAGGAGATAAGATTCGCACCCATTTCAAGCGCTTGTCTTCTTTTAGCTTCAGGATCGTGATGGATAGTGGCATCTTCCCAACCATTTCCCAGATCGCATTCGTAGGAATAGAAAACTACTAATCTGCCTTCGTAAATCAATCCGAATCCCTGCGAAGGCTTTCCATCATGTTCATGGATTTTTGGTAATCCTTTTGGGAATTTAAACTTCTGATTATAAACAGCATGATTAAATGGAAGTTCAATCAACTCAAGTTCCGGAAACACTTTCTTCAACTCAATACGGATGTACTTATCAAGTCCATAGTTATCATCAATGTGTAGGAAACCACCGGCTAGTAAGTAGGTTCTTAAATTAAGTGCTTCGCTTTCAGAGAAAACAACGTTCCCATGCCCGGTCATGAAAACATAGGGATAAAGAAAAATATCCTTACTACCTGCTTCAACCACATCTTCATCCCCCGCCATGGTCATTCCTAATTCACGATTACAGAACCCGATCAGATTTGGCAACGCAGTTTTGGCTGCATACCAGTCGCCACCTCCATTATATTTGAGCTTGGCAATTTTTAATGAATTCTGGCCGTATGAAAGTCCAGTCGACAGGCACATGAAAAGGCCCAGAAGCAGTAAATTTGACTGTTTATTCATAAACATTTCCCATTTCACTTAACAAGATTAAAAAATATGAAGGGTATTTTAAACCCTTAGGCGTATCAACGGTCTAAAGGCCAAAACAAACGGAAATTGTTTACGAAAATCCAAAACCTTATGAAAACGTATAATTTTTTAAGAAAAACAGCTGCCATAGTGGCTATGCTGTCACTGGGCATCGCTTTTTCTTGTCAGGAGGATGAGACGCCTTACGAAACCGAATCTGCTTATGTAGCGGAAGAATCGGTGACGGATTATTATTACGAAGATGCAGATGATATGGCAGGTGTTGCCATCTCATCAGAAAGTGGAACAGCAGGAGGCAAACTTTCTTCTGAGGCAGGAGTGCTTGCGGTTAACGATGACAGACTTTGCGCACAGGTTTTATTGGCCTTTGATATAGCGTCTACGTTAGAACACCCGATAGGAACACTCACAATCGACTTTGGTACAGGCTGTGACGACCCAAGAGGAAACAGACGTTCAGGTAAAATTATTGTTCGCTTCAACGGACGCAGGTTTTTACCGGGATCATCCATCGTGATTACGTTTGAGAATTATGTAATCAACGGAATCAAATTAAGCGGAACGCGGACGCTCACCAATATTACAGGCAGCACTGAAACTGCTCCTAAGTTTCAAATTCAGTTAGAAAATGGTGTTGCAGTATGGCCTGATGGTACACAAGCAACACGTGAGCATTGCTTTACAAGAACATGGAACCGTGGTGAATTGCAAAATCCTTCAGATGATGAGTTAATTATTTCACAGTGTGCTGATGCAGAGGTTGCCGCAAGTGGAGTTAACAGAAGAGGTGTTTCGTATAGCATGGTGATTGAAAGTGATCTGGTTTATAAAAGAGGTTGCCCGATTGCTGTTCAAGGTGTGAAGGTTTTCAGAGCGAATGGTAAGGAAATAACGGTTGATTATGGAGATGGAGAATGCGATAACATCATCACCATAACAATTGAGGGTAATACACGGCAGGTGAATGTGAGAAAAGGAGGGTAGTAATTTTTTCACCTCAAATGGAAAAAGCTCGGATTTAAAACCGGGCTTTTTTTGTTTATTTGTCATCGAAATACAACCACAGTGAAGCAATACCTTGATTTAATGAAAGACATCCTGGAAACAGGCGCGTCAAAAACGGATCGTACCGGTACGGGAACACTCTCTATGTTGGGACGAATAAACTGATCAAAACGGAGACTTAGGACATCATGGAAAAGCGGAGTTTGGAATATTCCAGTACAGGAGGAAGGTAGATACGTAGGCTTCATTTCGAAATCCAGAATTTCCTCAAATTATTGGGTTAACTTAAGATACTATTAGTCTGAGTCACAATACTAAACTGATTAAAATCACCAAGGTGTCTTTACTTTAATTCTAAATACCAATATGTATTCAGGCTCGGGATTCAGTGATTGGGAAATAGGAGACATTACCGTGATCATTCACGAAGGTATTTATCATTTATTTCACCTTATCATTCCAAATCATGATTACATCGCTCATGCAATTTCAAAAGATGGGATTGCTTGGAAGAGAGTAAATAATGCATTGTTTGTTGGTCATCCTGGAGAATGGGATGATGACATGCTCTGGACGATGCATGTGTGCGAGGTAAAAGGGAAATTCGAAATGTACTACACAGGGTTGCAACGAAAAGATCGTGGCGTTGTTTCAAGAATCGGCCTTGCTCAATCAGATAACTTAATGGAATGGAAAAAAGAGTTTAGGCGCAACTATCCGATCGAACCAAAAGGTGTCTATTATGAGGCATTTAATATGAATCCAAGGAAATGGCTCAGCTTTCGAGACCCATTCAGATTTGAATACAAAAATGAAGTTTATTTGCTTGTCTGTGCCCGCGCAATAATTGGTCCGGTCAACCGAAGGGGGTGCGTTGGCGTAGTAAAAATTACAGATGATAACGTGGAGAGGTTGCCACCTTTGCTCTATCCAATGGTGTACGATGACATCGAATGTCCATGTGTATTTGAATTGAACGGGCGCTTTTATTTAGTAGGATCAATACGCGAAGATATTAAGGTTCGTTACTGGTTTGCTCCCGATTTTTTCGGAGAGTACCATTCTTTTCATGACGATGTTTTGTTGCCGCAGGGAAATTATGCTGCTCGAGTTGTGCAGGACGGAGATCATCTGCTCGTATTTAATTTTTTTTATACATACGGACAAATAGACACACTAAGGGTACTACCACCTCCTAAAGAACTCGGAACAGATGATAAGGGAAGGCTGGTGTTGAAAACCTATTATCGCTGGGAACAGATGAGTAAGAAACTCATGTCGCAAAGTGAAATGCCCAACGTAAAGCAGTTGTTCTCGAACCCAACAGCTTTTTTGGAAATACAGAGCAATAAGTGGACCTGCGGATCAAGGAGTGGTTATGAATTGTTCTATTTTGAAAAACCATCTGCTAATTTCATTTGGGAGGGCTTCATAACGGTTGAGGGTATGGGAAAACTGGGCATAGTGTCTGATACAGATGGCGATGGAAGTGGCTATTTTATCTCCTTTGATGTTGTTAATGGTTTGGCTCAAATAAGAGCATGGGGTTTCAATCCGCTGAACAATCGTCAAAACTTTATTTTTAATAATATTCAATCAGGCATATTTGCTGCGAATCGATCCTTTCATTTTAAGCTCATCAGATATGGTCACTATATTGAATTATCAATTAATGGGGCTGTGAAGCTCACATTGATAGATTATACTTATTCAGGACAAGGACTCGGGTTATATTCTGCATCGTCTGTGATATCCTTACAAGACTCAACCTTACGAATTTTACCTGAGCCAGAAGAAGAATATGCAAGTCAAGAAGACCTGTTGTCTCCTCATTAAATACCGGTTATAGCCCCAAAATGACTACAAAGCAGATCAAGTTTTTACAAGTTTGACATTGGTCAAATAAATTATCCCTTTTATGGATTTCCTTTACTTGAAATTTAAAGGGCAGTGCCGTGGAAAAAAAATACATCTTGTTCCTCTTTTCGAGCCCATTCTTTTTGCTAGCATCCTGCACTTCCCAGGCAGTCACTTTCAATTCGTTTTCAGACTGGGATAAAAATCTCGATCATTCGATTAACAGGTATGAATTTGTTGCGGCTTACACCCGTCAGAATTTTTTTGATAAATGGAGTTCAGGAAGCAGCTCCGTAACTTATGACAAACTGTTGGAAGAAGTTTTTAGGTCTATAGATAACGATAAGAGCGGAACACTGGACGAAAACGAATTTAATTCCCAAATTAAACAATTCTATTTCGGGCTTTTTAATGACAGTTTCGGAACGTGGGATGATACCTCGAACAAACTCGTTGAAAAAAGTGAATTCCTGAATCACGCTACCAACTCGAAACTTGCACCCTTATGGGATTCAAATGGAGACAATTATATCCGAGAAAATGAAATGGCAGAAGGAATGTTTTACGTTTGCGATTCTGATAATAATGGAGAAATAACCGAGACAGAACTCAGCATATGGAAACAAGGTCGTTAGATGTGATGTAGCTTAAGTCTGCGAAAATAAAACGTGAACGATTATTATATTCAGTTATTTAGCCCTCACGGGCTTATCAGACATAAAGATCCTGAAATCGGTAGGAATAAAGACACAGGTGGGCAGGTAAAATATGTGGTTGAATTGTTACAGAACCTGTCCTTACATCCAAAGGTGCGTAAAGTCGATTTGTTTACGCGTAGGATTTCCGATAAAAAATATTCTTCCGATTATGAGCAAGAGATTGAGAAGGTAAGCGAGCGGGCACGTATAGTTCGAATAAGTTGTGGTGGTGGTTTATATAGGCAAAAGGAAACACTGTGGGATTATCTTGATGAATTTATTGACAGGACCATTCGATTTATTGAAGCTGAAGATGATCTCCCAGATATAGTACACGGACACTATGCTGACGGCAATTACATTGCCGGACAATTGAGCGAAGTATTCGGAATTCCATTTATTGCCACTGGCCATTCGTTAGGGAGGAGTAAGAAGAGTAATTTGCTGCAGCAAGGCCTTTCATTAGAAAGAATTAATGAAAAATTCAATATCGAAAGGAGGATTGCTGTTGAAGAAGATGTTTTAAAAAATGCAGATGCTGTAATTGTTAGTACGCAACACGAAATAAGGGAACAGTACGGTTTATATAGTAATAAAGATTTAGCACACTTTGTCCTAATTCCACCAGGCATAAATCAAGATTTTTTCTATCCTTTTTACCGGCTTGAATTACCTTCATTTAAGGCAACAGTTGAGCAGGAGCACGCATTATATCGCGTTAATTCTGAAATCGATCGATTTTTATTCAACCCTGCCAAGCCATTGATTCTCTCAATAGGTCGCGCAGATAAGCGAAAAAATTTTGAAACGATTATTCAATCATACGGTCAGGATAAGGAATTACAAGCTATGGCTAACATCGCAATCTTTGCAGGAGTAAGAAAAGATATTTCAAAAAAGCCAGAAGAAGAGCAGGAAATCTTAACGAATCTTCTTTTGCTCCTCGATAAATACGATCTCTACGGAAAGATGGCCATTCCAAAGAGAAACGATCCTAAGTTTGAAGTACCAGAAATATATAGGGTGGCGGCTCGTAAGAAGGGTGTTTTTGTAAATGCAACACCTGGCGAAAATTTTGGTCTTACAATTATAGAAGCCGCTGCTTGTGGTCTTCCAGTGGTGGCATCGCCTACTGGTGGGCCTAAAGAAATATTGGAAAATTGCGAGAATGGGATTTTAGTAAATGTTGACAACCCCGTTGAAATAGC
>DASTYM010000461.1:0-2384 GCA_035764995.1 Cyclobacteriaceae bacterium
GTGTCACAAAAGACGGACTCACAGAAGTTTACGGAGACCTCGAAGAAAATGAGGTAATAGTGTTGAAAGGTAGTGAAGAGTTGCGCGAAGGAGCGAAAATAGCTATCAGGTAGGAAGCGAGTTTGAAGATATTTAAACGAATAACGAAATGACCAGGAAGATGAAAAAGAACTTAATAGAGTACGGGGTTTTGGCTACTGTGTTGCTGACACTCTTTTTGACAGGTTTGCATACCGAGGTATTTGGATTCCTACAGCGAGGTTTGCTGGCAACGGGAATCATGAATCCGGATGTTCGTGAAGAGGTGAATGCTGTTAATCCCGTAGAATACCCACAGGCGGATTTCAATTTGAATCTCATTGATACGAAAGGCGATAAGGTGAGTTTACAACAATTCAAAGGAAAAGTAATTTTTATCAACGTCTGGGCTACCTGGTGTCCGCCCTGTATTGCTGAAATGCCCGGGATCAATAAACTTTTTAACGACGTGAAAGATGAAGATATCATTTTTCTGATGCTATCTGTTGATCAGGATTTTGAGAAGGCAAAGCGTTTTAACGAGAAAAAAGGATTTGATTTTGAAGTTTATCAATTGGATGGAGCAATTCCCGAGATGTATTACACGCAAAGTATTCCAACGACCTTTGTCATCAATGCCAAAGGAGAACTTGCTCTCAGGCACGAGGGAATGGCGGATTACAATACGAAAGAATTTAAGCAGTTTCTTCAAGGCTTGAAGTAGAAGGCATCGGTTTTTTTGGAAAAATGTCGGAAACGACACCTCCGGACAGATGCTGGTACAAATGAGTTCATTCAATGAGCATCTCGAGACAATTGCAAATGCGATGAAGCGGAGACTGTAGAAGCGCGATGGTTAAGGTCGGGACACGACCCTGACAGATACGTTACCTTTCTTTCGGAACGATTCTACGTAAGCGTGTGCTTCCCGGATCTGATCAAGGTCGTAGGTTCTGTCGATGACCGTCTTCAGTTTGCCCGATTCGATCAATCCGTTCAATACCGCGAGATCATCCGGGTTCAATTTCGGTGAACCGGTAACAGAAACATATTTTCCTTTCTGCTTCAACAACGACTTCATTGTTGATTTAGAAGCTTTACCCACAGCATCCAAAACGATGTCGAAACGATCACGGGTATTTGGAATGTCTTCCTTTGTATAGTCAATCACTTTGTCTGCACCGAGCTGTCTCACCAGGTCAACATTTGAGGTGCTGCAGACTGCGGTCACGCTTGCTCCATACGTTTTCGCAATCTGCACAGCAAAGGTGCCAACACTTCCGGATGCCCCGTAGACTAAAACGTGATCACCTTTCTTGACACCAGCTTGCTTCAGAAATGCAAGTGCCGTCATTCCTCCGATCGGAACTGTCGCGGCTTCCTCAAATGTCATATTGGAAGGCTTTATGGCGATCATATTATTTTCCGGAAGACATCTGTATTCCGCGTAAGCCCCGAACTTAAAACCGCAGGACGCGAACACTTCATCACCCGGTTTAAACGATTTCACTTTTGAGCCAACTTCCTCAATAACGCCAGACAATTCAAACCCCAGAATCTTAACACGTTTTGGTTTGAACAGTCCATTGAAGATTCTGGCCAGGAAAGGATCAGCTTTCCGCATGCGCCAGTCTCCGGCCGTCACCGTGGTTGCGTAAACTTTGATCAGCACTTCGTTTTCCTTCGGAGTTGGCTTGTCAATCTCAACCAGTTTCAGAACATCCGGCGATCCGTATTTTTCATAAATGACCGCTTTCATTTTTGTGGGAGCATGGAGTTTCAAAGTTATTTTGTCGTACAATACGAAGACCAGGAGCTTTTAATTAAAGGATCTTCTGAATTGTAGCGGTGAAAGATTCGTCTTTGATTTAAATAATTTATTGAACGAGGAGAGGTGTTCGAAACCCAGGCCATAGGCAATTTCGCTGATCGATAAATTGGTTGCGGAAATTTGCTCTTTCGCTTTCTCGATGAGTTTATCATGTATATGATGCTGCGCACTTCGCCCGGTCATGCTGCGCAACATATCGCTCAAGTAACTTGGTGAAAGGTTCAAAGTCTCGGCCAGGTATTGAACCGTGGGCAGCCCTCGCTCCACGGGGGCTTCATCATGGAAATATTCAAGCAGGATATCGTCCAAACGCTCCAGCAGGTTGTGATTGATTGCTTTTCGAGTGATGAACTGTCGTTTATAGAATCGATTGCTATAATTTAGCAATGTTTCAATTTGTGAAATGATGACATCATGACTAAAGTCATCGATCCTGTTTTGAAGTTCTTCCTCGATGTTTTTGAAAATGGATAGGATGGTTGCCTTTTCTTTTTCAGAAAGATGCAACGCTTCGTTTACTGAGTAAGAAAAGAAT
>DASTYM010000462.1:0-12679 GCA_035764995.1 Cyclobacteriaceae bacterium
TTGATTTCCACGACAATAAGTTCCTCTGGAAGGGTTTAATGCTCAAGGAGAGCTGGTGGATTGGGTTAACTGCCGCCAATGAAAACACTGTGCTGCTACATACCTACGTAAACAAAGGCAACGCTGATCACAAAAATCTGGTAGCGCTCGACATATTTTCAGGAAAAATTCGTTGGGAAGCTGAGGAGTTTTTATTTTTTGATTGGAACGATTCTGAAATCCTCGGTCATTTAACGAAGACCGAATTGATTCAGGCAACTATCAATATTCAAAGTGGGGAGGTAACCGAAAAAACCTGGCGAGAAGATGCGGTAGAAAAAGGAAGGAGCATCCTTCAGCCTGTTCAGTATCTTGAGGGAACTCCATACTTCGAAACCGTAAAAAAATTTATGGAAAAACGGACCAATTATCATCCTGTAAAAGGAGTGGAGTATCTCGAATGGAAGGATTGGATCATGGTAAGCCTCTATGCGGAAGAGAACGAGAATTTGGCCAACTATTTGATAGTATTTGACAAGCATGGTGAAGTCTTGCTTGAGGTAAAATTGGGCGAAAATCTATCAGGTTTAGGCACCGATACTTTTTTCATCCTTTCAGGTTGTTTATTTTTAATAAAAAATAAGACAGAGTTAGTAGCGTATACGTTCTATGATTAAATTTTTGATACTGGTAAGTGTCTCATTTTTTAATCCCGAAATCAAGCATGATTCTATTGGGATGGAGACGATCAACGGCAAACCTTTTGTTGTTCATAAAATTGAGCGTGGTGAAACGCTATATTCTATTTCCAAAAGATATGGAGTCACTGTGGATCAGATCCTGGAGCACAATCCGGACGCAGATGCAGGCCTTGAGGTTGATCATATTTTAAAAGTGCCATATTTTCCACGTGCTCCCAAAAAGCAATCACCGAATGCTAATACGCATATCGTTGCTGAAAAGGAGACTTTATTTTCAATCTCGAGACACTACGGAATAACCGTTGACGAACTCAAGCAATGGAATAACCTAACTGACAACTCTCTGGCATTGGGTCAGGAATTGATAATTAAGAGAAAAAATACACTTGCGGTTAGCCCACCGCTGGAAGTTAAATCACAGCGAACGGTTCATACAGTAGCGGCAAAAGAGACCATGTTTTCAATTACACGTCAGTATGGTATTACGGTAGATCAGTTGCGGGCGTGGAATAACTTAACAACCGATGAGCTAAAAATTGGTCAGACGCTTTATGTTGCTCAACCTATTTACAACCAAACACAACAGGTTACAACCACCACTGCAACGCAGCCTGCAACAACGCAATCACCCACACAAACTCAATCGCAAACACAGCCTCCTGCAGTAGTAACACCGATTGAAATTTCACCAACGATTAAGATTTCAGAAAGCGTTCGAGGTAGTGATGAAATCATTGAAGCTGGTCTAGCCGAATTAATTGAAGGAACAGAAGGCAATCGAAAATATTTAGCACTGCACCGAACCGCTCCTGTAGGAACAATCCTCCGAATAAAAAATGAAATGAATAGTCGGGAAGTATTTGTCCGGGTTATGGGTAAATTACCTGATACAGCCGCGACCGACAAACTTGTGATCAAAATATCAAAGTCGGCATATGATCGACTGGGAGCGATCGATTCTCGATTCAGAGTTGAAGTCACTTATTATAAATGATGAGAGGTGGGATAGTCATTCTTCTCGTTTTCACTTCCCTTTGCCTGAGCGCGCAAAACCTGGTTCCTAATCCCGGTTTCGAAGAATTATCCCGATGTCCGCATAGTTTTAGTACAGACAAAAAAGATTTCATTGTTCCGGGCTGGGCCTCACCAACGATTGGAACACCTGATCACTTTCATGCATGCAGTTGGGGAGAAGCTGATGTACCCTTTAATTGGGCTGGCTCTTCCAATGCGCATACGGGTAAAGGATATGCTGGCATTTATGTTTGGAGTAACGATCCCGAAAGAAACTATCGTGAGTATTTAATGTGTGAATTAGCAGAGCCGCTTCAACAGGATGTTCAGTATGTGCTGGAGTTTTATTATAAGCTCGCGTCAAGCTCGGTCTATGCAATTAATCGGTTCGCACTTGGGTTAACGAACGAGCCTCTCAACGTATCGCATGATAAACTGATTGATATATCGCCTGTCGTTTCAATTGAAAATGATTCATCTATTATTGATAAGACAGGCGGTTGGGAACATGCAAAACAGGTTTACAAGGCAAAGGGAGGCGAGCGATTCGTGATCATTGGGAATTTCTTTGATAATCGTAGTACCAAATCAACACGATTACCATACAGGATTGGTAAGAATCCCATGCTTACTACCAGTGCGTATTATTTTGTGGATGATGTTTCTGTAAAGCCAACGGATTCACTGAAGCAGAAAGTTGTACCTGTAGTTTCAAAATTCAAACGCGATACTATTGAACTTAATAAGGATTACATTTTAAAAAATATTCAATTTGAATTTGATAGCTATGTTTTGCTTCGTTCTTCCTTTGTTGAGTTAGATAAAGTAGTGGAATATTTAAAGCAGCGACCGGAAGTAAATGTGCGCTTATCAGGCCATACTGATTTTATTGGATCAGATGATTACAACCTCGTTTTGTCACGAAACAGAGCAAGAAGTGTAGCCGATCATTTTGTGTTACGCGGAATTCAATCCCAACGCATCATCAGTTACGGTTTTGGGAAAGCGCGACCGATTGTGCTTGAAAAAACAGATGAAGCCCGAAAAATTAATCGAAGGGTAGAGATACGCTTTGTTACAGAGTCGGCTCCATAGCTTTTGCTGACCATTTCTCCAAACGCTTATTCATCATGGCAAACCATAATGGAGGTAACGTTGCGATAATAATCATAGTAGGATAGCCGAACGGTAATTGCGGGCTCACATCATAATGATGCAACACCTGGTATCGCTTAATTGCATTAGCGTGATGATCGGAATGGCGTTGCAATTGGAAAAGAAAGAAGTTGCTTAACAACTGACTCGCATTCCATGAGTGAACAGGATTGACACGTTCATACTTACCGGGTGTGATCTCTTTTCTCATGATTCCATAGTGTTCAACATAATTCACGAGCTCAAGCAAAGTGAAAGCAAGGAAACTTTGAGCGAAAAAGAAAACCGGGATCTCCCAATCTATTCTTCCTGCCGGGTAGCTGAAGATAACGGTAACGAAACTACAAAACACGATCGGAAGAATTGCAAACCAGATCATGGAGTTTTTATAATGGATCGCAGGTAATCCCTTTCTACGCATGGATTCATTTTCCAGCCTCCACGCATGCGCATAGCCATGGAAAACAGACCGAATCCAAAAAGCGTAAAAGCTTTCATTTTTTCTGGCCGTAGCCGGATCTTCAGGTGTGGCCACTAAAACATGGTGCCCGCGATTATGTTCAATGTAGAAGTGCATGTAGGAGACCGTCATCAGTAACAGCTGACTGTAAAATCGCTCCAAAGAAGATTTCTTATGACCTAGTTCGTGCGCAACAGTAATGCCAATACCGCCTGTTACAAGCGAGAAGCTGACAACAAATCCAGCCCATTCAATTGCTGTGTTAATTCTTCCCGTTCCAATTACATAACATCCCCAAAGAACGAAAGCTACTTGAACATAAGCCCATACGTAGGTCACAAACCGGTAGTAGAACTCTTCGCCTTTTATTTTTATTTCACTCTCAGGGACATTAGAAGTGTCAATCCCTATTTGCTGATCGATGATAGGAATTAGAATGAAGGAAAAGATGATAGCCAGGTAATTCCACCAGCCATCAAGGTAATATCCAGTAACAACAAGGGATGGAATAATGAATGCAGTGAAGAAACCAAGCCTCCTGAGGGGATTCATGGTACTAAAATAACGAATTATTCGTGCAGCAATTGAACTTATTCAGCGGCCACCTGAAATAGCGGTTTTTTATCAAGCGTGCCGCTTTCTGCAATTTCCTTTAATGTTTCCTGATTGTCTTCAATGAATTTATTGTACTGAAGTGCTACGGCATCGTAATCGGCACGGTAATTCTCTACGCGCTGGTCGGCAGCCCGGATTTCTTCAACCAGCTTTTGCAATGTGGTATTATATGAAAATGCTGTATAGGATTCTGCTAAAGCAATAAGTTCTGTTACGAGCGATGAGGATGCAAAATCATATTCTTCAATAACATCTGTATTCCACATGGTTTTCGGTGTGTAGCGAATCCGGGTAAGCTGGTCAACTCGCTGTTCATACGACTTCAAATCTCCTTTGGAATACTGGCCCCCAATTTCCAACTCGTGTATTAAGCCCCTCATGGCTCTGATCTTCTTATTATCATCCTTGATCATCATATTCCATGTATCAACCATGCTATCTTGTAAAGCCAGGTAGGTATCTGTAAGCGAGTCAATTTTGGTGAAGGAAGTCGGATCGGGACCCTTTTTGCTGCCGCACCCCATCAATACAAGGAGGGCTGCTATTCCAAGAATTAAAGAACTATAGTTTCGAATGTTCATTTAGAATGGGCTTCTAAGTTTCAAAATACGGGAGAATGTAGGAAAATGTTTGTACGTAAGGGTGCGGTTTTAGTATGGATGTAGGAAAATGTTCCTTTTTGGTGCATTTATAATGGTTTAAACTGCTCAAAGGCTTCTTTGCAGGTGTTACAATAGTAGATGGAACGGCAGAGCGTGGGGCCAAAAGCGTTCTTCAGCTCGGTATTAGTTCCGTTGCACCGGGGGCAAGTCGCGTGCTCGAGTACCTCCAATTCTGTAAAGATTTCTCTCAATGGAGGAGGGGCCAAGCCGAATTCTTTGAGGGCCTGTTTCCCTTTCTCTGAAATCAAATCAGAGGTCCAGGGCTTCCGGAAGGTCACATCAATGGAGATATTTTCAATGCCTCTTTTTGCAAGCACTTCTATGATATCACTTTTCATCATATCGAGGGCGGGACAACCAACAAACGTTGGAGTCATTTCAATTCTCACACCGGAATGCTTTAGCTGAATATCCGTGATCACCCCCAGGTCAACCAGCGACAAAACAGGAATCTCAGGGTCTTTCACCTCCTCGAGCCATTCATAAATCTGATCCTCCGTTATGGCCATTTTATTTATAGATAATATTAAATGAACCGGGAATCACCTGGTTCAAATGATGTTTCATGTGCTTAATATAGTCTTCAGCAAGCCATTGAAGCGAGTGCAGTTGTACTTCGGTTTTGCCAGTGTTGCATTGCTTTGAATAATTTATTTCAGGCATGGCGTTCAATACGCTGCAGATACGTTCATTGATCAATTTCCACAGCATGATTACCTCTTCCTTTTTCATGCGTTGGTATCCGTTGACATTCACCCAAAAATCCTGATCGTACACAATGTTGGGTGCTTGTGTCTCATATTGTCCAACAATGAATCGTCTTAAATTGTTCTGTGCCGAATCAATAAGATGCCCGACAACTTCTTTCTTGCTCCACTTGTGTTGCAGGGGCTTATTAGAAAATTCTGAATCCGGAATAGCATTGAACTTCGCTGAATATTCAGCAAGAAGGTCGCTCAATTCCTGCGTTACATTTTTCATGGTTACCACTCGGCTGATGGATCGATTCTGAATACTTCACTCATCTCATCCAGCAAGGGCTGGAGATATTCGCTGTGCTTTCCGGTGCGACCGCCCATTACCGGTTGCACTACTTTCCAATCCAGAAGTCTGAGGCGTGTTTGGCTGATGATCTCTTCAACTTTCTTTACCCACTTTTCCTTGAGTGCTTTTTCGCCACCAAAAATTCCACCTTCGATCAGCTCTTTTTCGTAAGGCGATTCTTCAAACATCCCCAGCGCAAATGGCATGGTGTAGTCGAGGGCTTGCTGAAGTTTTGAAATACTTTCTTCAGTTGCTGTGCCTAATTGTTTCACCCATGTATTGGCATGAAGGGTATGGTATCTTAATTCTGCCCTGATTTTTTTGGATAAATCTGCAATTGGCTGAAATGAAGAAGTGCTCAGCATTTCAAATCGGATGGCCTCAGCAGTGTCATATAAAAAATGGCGAATCAAACTAAAATCATATTCGCCATTGGGAAGTTCTACCAACATGCAATTGTGAAACTGATTCGCATTTCGCGTGAAAGCTATCGTATCGGGATCGCTTTCCCCGAGTGAATTGAGTATCGTGTATAGCGCATGGCTTTGCCCGATTTTATCCTGTGCCATCGATGAAAAGGCAATGTCTTCTTCAAGCAGAGGCCCAAAGCCTGTCCATTCAGAATTCCGATGGCCAAGAATTAATAGGTCATCAGCAACCTTGTAGAGAAGTTCTTTTAAAGCGGTCTCGTTCATATTGATTAGTTCTGGCGTTCTAAAAACTCCTTTAATTTATCGCCACCTTTATAATCAGCAGCATCTCTGAATTTCTTTTCAGGGAGTGTCAACCAAAGTTCTTTTTCTTCGGGCGTAGTAAAGCGAATATCGCTTGTGCGAACCGCCCAAATATTGAAAGCTACTTTGTCAGTTTTAAATACCTTTTTCGCTTCCAGCATGGCCTCCTGAGGTGTTACTGCTTGCACAGTACCCATGTGTTGATGTTGTTTTCCACGCTTTAAAAGATGGTAAATTTCATACGAGGTTTTCTCTCCTGATTGCGGTTCAACGTCATGTACAAAATCATAGGCGCTTACCGTTCCGTCTGTCATGGGTGATACATAAACATTTCTTGTATCGGTTACATACAATGAAACACAGGTGAATCTTCTTGTAAAAGCCTCTTTGGCTAATACAAAACCCATCTCTAAATCAGGCGCATGCACAATACCCTCATGCTGAAACGGCTTTCCGTCTTTTGGCTGAACAAAAACTTCATAGGTTCCGAACTGATCGAGGGTGGCTTTTGGTAAAATTTGGCCTGGTACACCAATAACTGGTAGCCGATTTACTCTGGGATCAAGTGATTTCACAAAATGGTTCTTAACAATTCGTAAATATAGCGCGTAAAGCTACCGTTTGAAAGCCCATTTGCCCGATGGTTGCTTTTCCTGAAGGAATGATAAACCAAATTATGGAAGGTTGCGTTGCTTTATTTATTGGGTTATGAAATACATTGAGCTTTTGTGGGCGTTAGACATTCTGTATCGGCATTATCCCCGATATCATACAAATGACCTTATTATCCTGGCCGATGACATCTGGAAATGGGTGAACAATGAACTTCCCGAAAACAGCAGTACCCTCACCTATTTAAAGAGTTGTTTCAGCTCTCCCAATGAAGCATTCAAGGCAGTGTGGAAGGAGATTCAGTTGTTGGCAGGACCCCTGGGTAATGTAAATTAAGATGAACCATTAGGACTTTGCGTCTTTTGCGCCTCTGTCTTTTCGTGAGATTTATTTCACGCTAAGTCGCAAAGTCGCAAAGATGCCCGAACAGTATTATTGTTACGACTATTAAGCCAACGGAGTAACGTACTTCGCCTTGGGTGATTTTAATGCCTCCCGTACCCAACGACCACGTTCTTCTGCTATACGTCTTACTTCAAGGCGTTCCTTGTTGCAAGGTCCATCGCCATTAATGACGCGTTTGAATTCTTCCCAGTCTGGTTCGGTATAATCCCAACGGCCAGTCTCAGCATTTTTCTTCAGGTTAGGGTCGGGAATTGTAAAACCAAGTTCCCAGATTTTCGGAACATACATATCCAAAAACTGATTACGCACATCATCGTTTGATGACATTTTTACTTTCCAGCGCATCAGTACTTCGGTGTGTGCAGATATTTTATCAGACGGGCCAAAGAAATGCATCATCGGTTTCCACCAGCGATTGATGGCCTCCTGAAACATCTCACGCTGCTTCTGTGTTCCTGCTGCCAGGTAGATCACGCAATGATGGCCATACTTTAAGTGGAAAGATTCTTCAGCACAAATTCTGTCGAGCGCACGGCAGTAGGGGCCATAACTTCCTTTTGCATTCGCCAGTTGGTTCACAATTGCACCAGCATCAACCAACCAGGAAATAAAACAGCAGTCTGCCCATGTGAAGGCAGGGTAGTTGAAGATGTTTGAATATTTTGATTTACCTGAGATCAAGTCGTTGATCATTTCCTCGCGCGACTTACCCAGGGTTTCTGCGGCACTGTATAATAATTGTCCGTGGCCCACCTCATCCTGGACTTTGGCCATCAATGAAAGTTTTCTCTTAAATCCGGGTGCGCGGGTAATCCAGGTTCCTTCCGGTAATGCTCCGATAATTTCACTATGAGCGTGCTGCTCAATCATGCGAATGAGTTGCTTGCGATACAACCCAGGCATCCAATCGGTAGGTTCAATTTTTTCGCCTCTTGCAATACGGGCTTCGAACTCAGCCAGCTTTACAGGGTCTTCCTGTGCTACACTATCAGTTTTAATACCTTCAAAAGTGTTACCGCCACCATACATAATTTTCAGCGTTTAGTGCCCGAATATCAGGCAAAGATAAACACGAACACCTGTTAGTAAAACAACCTTGGGATTAGTTTTGTTTCAGGCCATTCACCAGCATATTGGCCAGTTGCTGGCCTAATTCCTTGGGTTCGATGGAGCTGGTAGGGCTATACCAAAGCGGCATCCAATTCAGGGATGAGAAAAGTGTCATCACGGCCAGTTTGGTATCGATATTCTTCTTGAACTCTCCCGATGCAACACCTTCTTCAATGATGTGTTTGAAACGGTTGATATAATTGATTCTCAATAATAAGAAGTCGCGTAAGTAGGGTTGACTCAAGTGACGATGCTCATTCATAAATACCGCTGAGGCAGTGAGATCCTTTGCCATCACATGAACGTGTCCGATAATACCCATGGTGAGTTTTTCTTTGGCAGATACTTTTTGCCGTTCCACCTGATCAAGCGAAGCACGGAATTCGGCAGCCATATCGAAACATAGCGTTTGTAGAATTTCTTCCTTCGATTTGATATGCGAGTACAGACTGGCTGCTTCAATACCGAGCTTTTGTGCCAGGTCGCGCATCGAAGCCGCAGCATATCCTTTCTCCTTAAACAACGCAGCTGCGCTACGGATCACTTGCTCTTTCCTTGACAAATTTGCTACTCCTTCTATCATCTATTTAGATTAACTCAAAAATATAAGAAAAATGTGTCAGGCTGAAGCATCATTTCCATAATTTAGTCAAAATAAAAATGTGACGTGATAAACTTTAGTTCGCTGAAAGAATATTTCTACAAGATGCACAATCGTTTGTACGGCATCGTACTGATACCCTTGTTGGCCTTTGTGGTTTTGTACTGGCAGATGCAAATCGGCAATATTCAGGG
The DNA here is from genome assembly GCA_035764995.1 of Cyclobacteriaceae bacterium. Taxonomy (GTDB): domain Bacteria; phylum Bacteroidota; class Bacteroidia; order Cytophagales; family Cyclobacteriaceae; genus UBA2336. The sequence goes on from DASTYM010000462.1 coordinate 9,287, forward strand.
AGTTCTGCGGCAAAATGAAGACCTGGCGCAAGTCGTGTTGGTGGCATTGAGTTTCCTGGTTTTTACTGATTGGGTGATTTCAGTGTTCATGTTCAGACGTGGATTAAAGGCGACCCGAACACTTGATAGCCTCGGCAAAAAATTAGACCGCTATTATTCGTTTACGCTTCTAAGATTCAGTCTGGTGGTGTCCGGGTCGCTTGGACTTGCCATCGGGTTTTACCTGACCGAGAATCAGATGTTCACCATCCTTTTTGTTTCCAGCCTGGCGCTGCTCTTACTTTTCTGGCCTACGCCCGCTAAAGTTTGCAACGACCTGCAACTGAGGGGCGATGAGAGAACGCTGGTGTTGTATAAAATGGATACGCTGTAAGCTTAAAAATTGTCTAGCAGAATTTTTGAACCTGCAACTAAAATCAGGATGGCGGTGATTCTCTTAACGTATAGCGGATTAAACTTTTGAGCACCCAGGCGTGAGCCAACCTGGCCGCCAACGAATACAGCTGCCAGGAGGGGCCAAATGAAATGCCAATCAAGAGAGGCGCGCTGCTGTAACTGTCCGGTGAGCCCGCCAATTGAATTGACGAGAATAAAAAAGCTGGCTGCAGCTGATATTTTTTTAGCCTCATCCCAACGAATGAAATGGAGAATAGGGGAAAGAAAAATCCCGCCACCAATCCCAACCAGCCCAGATATAAATCCTAAAGCTCCGCCAACACAAACCTTAAATGCAATGGTGTCATATGTTTTATTGGAAAAGGATGCGTTCTTTTCCGGTTGAAACCACAGCAAGACTGAAACAATAACAAGAGTAATCCCCAACAAAATAAAAAATGTTTCCTGCCGGATGGGCCAGAGACCACCGAGGTAAGCCAGCGGAACGCTACTCACCACCAATGGCCATGTCTTTTTGATATCCAGTTTTCCTTCTTTGTAAAAGATGTAAACTCCGCCTACCACAACGACAATATTGCAGAGCAAGGCAGTCGAACGCATCAGAAGAAAATCAACAGCCAGTAAAGCAAGAATTGCCAGATAACTTGACCCTCCACCAAAACCAACGGATGAGTAGATGAGGGCGATGATAAAAAAAGATATCAGTAGGATTGCAAACTCGTTTTCCAATTCTAACAATTTGTGTCCCGATAATTATCGGGATGTGATTTATGATTACTGATTACTGATTACTGATTGCTGATTACTGATTACTGATTACTGATTACTGATTACTGATTACTACCCCCCAATTGTTGACATTGACTCCGAAACAGGTGCGTGGTTGATTCTGTTTTGTTCGGCCTCCAAACCATTTTTCGGCCGATTGTTAAATGCCTTTAATAATTTTGATTGGAGTTGCTGATCCGAGATGCCCGAACGTATAAGATCCCGAATGTTCAGTACACCATCATCATATAAACAAGTTTTTAAAATTCCCTTCGCTGTTAAGCGAATTCGGTTGCATGTTCCGCAAAATGTTCGGCTGAATGCCGCTATGATCCCTATGTTTCCCGAATGCCCGGGAATCGAATAATGGTAAGCGGTAGAATTTTCAGGATCCGATACTTTTTGAATATCCGGATAATGATGCTGGATATGCTCCAATATTTTTTTATAGGTCCAGGAAAGTTTGGGGTAATGACTTCCCTCACCATTGAACGGCATCTCTTCAATAAACCGAACTGATACCGGATATTGTTTGGTAAGCTCAATAAGTGGAACGATATCCTCAATATTTTTTCCTTCCATAACAACCGCATTGATCTTAACCGGGATGTTGTGGTCAATCAATTTATGAAAGGTATCTAGCGTGGCATTGAACTCATCACGGTGCGTGATTTGCTTAAATCGTTCCCGATCGAGTGTATCGAGGCTAAGGTTTACAGATGCAATCAAATCACTGAGTTCCGGTACATACTTCGCGGTGAGAACACCGTTCGTTGTAAGATGTATTTTTTGAATCCCGGGAATCGATTTGATTCTACGGATTAGTTTCATGATGTCTGTGCGCACAAAAGGCTCACCGCCTGTGAGGCGTATTTTTGTGATGCCCATTCCAGCCATCAGTGAAATAATGCGTTCTATTTCCTCAAAGCTCAACAACTCCTTCTTGGGCAAATACCGGATTCCATCTTCCGGCATACAGTAAAAACAGCGCAGGTTGCACCGGTCAGTCACCGCGAGGCGAAGATAATTGAGGGGGCGGCCGTGATTATCGTATAGTTTAGACATTTGTCATTTGTCATTGGTCATTAGTCATTATTTATAGTCCTGTTGTCATTGACTAATGACTAATGACTATTGACTAATTACTTTTTAGAGAGTGAAAGATATAAATTCAACGTGGGTTTATATAATTTCGTTCTTAGATAAGATTTAGGGTGGAATATGAAATGTAAAATAAAAGCCTTTGGTATTAGCAGAGATATTGTGGGAAGCAGAGAGCTGGAAATGGAAGTACCAGATGGTTTTACAGTATCAGACCTTAAAAAAGAGCTATTTCAAAAATACCCCACTTTCATTGAACTGAAATCACTCTACGTGGCCTTAAATAACGAATACGCGAATGACGATTCGATTTTGAAGTCAGGCGATGAAATTGCGCTGATTCCGCCTGTGAGCGGGGGATAAGTCTTGAACTATGATTAAGCAGATTTCAGGATTCCGATGATTTGGGGCGAATCTGCCGGATTAAATAAATCAGCGTAATCAGAGCAATCAGATAAATCATAGTTCAAGACAGTTATAGTTCGAGAAGATTTGATTACCTTCCATTACTTCCTTTCTTCCACCATAAACCCATCTAAAAACATGATCAAAATCACTGAAAAACCCATCGACATTCAGAAAGTGATTGACACCGTTTCCAGCCTGGGTGCCGGAGCCGTGAATGTCTTTATTGGTACTGTTCGCAACAATGCACATGGCAAAAACGTGCTTTGGTTAGAGTATGAGGCCTATGAATCAATGGCCGTTTCGGAAATCAGAAAGATTATTGATGAAGCATCTCACCGATGGCCTTTACTGGGATGGGGAGTAAGTCATCGGGTTGGTACATTAAAACCGGGTGAAGTATCTGTTGTGGTTGCGGTATCTTCACCGCATCGTCAGCAGGCATTCGAGGCTTGTGAATTCATCATCGACACTTTAAAGGAAAAGGCTCCTATCTTCAAAAAAGAAATTTTTGAAGACGGTGAAGAGTGGGTTTCAGCTCGTCCAAACGGAGTTACTGCCTACAATTGATTCAGTAACACCAATCCAACTGAAATCAGACCTATTGCCAAAAGCATTCCTGTAAAAATCAGGATGGCTAAATCACGCCCAATTGGGTTAACGTGAAAGATCTTTGAGGAAGTTTTCATGGACCAACTTTGTTTAGACTATGCAAAGATAACA
>DASTYM010000463.1:0-3411 GCA_035764995.1 Cyclobacteriaceae bacterium
ATATGCCGAGCTTTCAATTCCATAATAATTTTCAACGCCTACTCCATACGAGTGATTTTGAAGGCTGACATGAAGGCTTGTGAGAACGCTTCCCTCATCCGGCAACAATTGTAAGAAATCAGAGGTTGTTACTTCTGCACCTGGTGCAACTCCCCTACCTGACGGTTCTGAATTTCCGGCACCTGCAATGATCGTGGCCATCGATGTAGCATGAAGCGTTGATGGTTCGTCAAACTGATTGGTTAAGACCACACGGTTTTTCAAATCAATATCTTCAACATCGAATGGCTTTTCTTTTATGGAGGCAACAAGACCTTCACCAGTTGTATTATAAAAACGTTGGGCCGCATAAATTTTATTCAAGGTCAGATCAAAAGCTCCAAGCGCTTTTTCTTCCGTTGGCATACGGTTTTCCCGGTCGATAAATTCTACTGATGGTGCCTTGGCAAGCTTTTCAACTTCGCTTACACTGCTAATTTTAATCCTATAAACATGATGGAGTTTCTCTTCCGCGATTTCTACACCCGGGAAATTAATTATCATCCACTGAATAAAAGTGCTTTTATCCTTTACCAGGACACGAACCGATTCAATTTTTCTATTTCTTAACGAAGAAGCGATTTTGCTTCGTTCGCGAGAATTTGGGCTGAGTTCCTGAGAAAAAAGAAATGACTGAAGGCCAACAATTAAAACAACAATTAAGGAAATATCACGTATCACAAGTACACCCGCATTTCAATTTTAAGGAGTTTCAAGGTATAAAATATTGAAATCAAAACCAGTCATCAAAATTTGATAGGAATTTGAAAAAGGTATACCTAAGTTCATAGGCGCAACATGAAAGAACAAAAAAACATAATTGAGGCCTTTCTCAAAATTCGCGATAGCGAGCTTTCTGCTGCACTGGCCACCGTAGTTCGGGTAAAAGGATCTTCTTATCGAAGCCCGGGAGCCCGGATGCTAATCACTGATGATGGCCGATGGGTTGGATCTATTAGCGGAGGTTGCCTGGAAGGCGATGCATTGCGAAAAGCCCGGAATGTAATGGCCAGCAAAAGACCGCTTACAGTTACGTATGACACGCGCGAAGAAAGCAATCAGAATCTCGGTATCGGGCTAGGTTGTAACGGAGTGATTGACGTTTTAATAGAACCCGTAAACCCTCAGCAAGAAAATAACCCCATCACGTTATTTCAAACCATTACCAATAGTTCTGAACCTATTGCCCTGGCCACAGTATTTGAAAGTTCGGAAGGTGAGGCGATCGGAAAAAAGTTTTTGATTGACGGGGTTGGCAAAACTCTCTTTAATTCTATTGACCAACAGGAGTTAGTTGAACTGATTTTACCCGACCTGAAAAAAATATTTGACTCGAAGCGATCGGAAACAAGGTTGTATCAATCAAAAGACACAAAAATTAACGTTTTTATTGAATTGATTCAGCCCGTTATTTCGCTCATTATCTTTGGGGGCGGGTTTGATGCAAGGCCGGTGAGCCAACTTGCTAAGTCGTTGGGTTGGAATGTGAGCATTACAGATGAGTGTGTATCACATATCGCTCCTATTTTTTTTCCATCAGCTGACAAGTTGCAGTTATGCCAACGAGAATTTGTAGATCGCGATTTTAATATTACGCCATATACAGCATGTGTGTTGATGTCACACAATTATGACTACGACAGAGATGTGTTGAAAAAACTCCTACAGAGTCCCACACCTTATATCGGTATTTTGGGTCCGCGTAAGCGATTCGAAAAAATGCAAGAAGAGTTTTTAGCTCAGGGAATAATTCTCTCAGAAAAGGATTTTCACCGAATACATTCCCCTATTGGCCTGGATATTGGAGCCGAAGCACCTGATGAAATTGCCGTTTCCATTGTTGCCGAAATTCAAAGCAAGTTCTCAGATCGGTCAGGTGGATTTTTAAAATACAATCCAGGGCCCATTCATCAACGTGATCTAAAAACCAACGAAGTATTCAAGCAGGTCTATTTAGGAAATCATAAACAGCAAAAAATAATCAATAAGTAAGACTATGAAAAAATCAATACTCGCATGCTTGCTATTGGTTAGTCTTATTGGGTTTGGTCAACAATCAGCCAAAGAAATTAATGAGCAGGTGTGGAAACCTTTCACAGAGGCCATTATGAGTCAGGATGTTGAGAAATTTATTTCACTTCATTCAAAAGATCTTGTTCGTGCTGAGCGAGACGGAAAACGTGTGTTAACCTACGACCAATATAAGACCAGAATGGAACAAGGCTGGCCGAAATGGAAAGAGTCAAACGCAAAAAACAAAGTTCAGTATACATTTGAACTTAGGTTTCTTGAGCGCATCTCAAACGAAACTCAGGCCTTTGAAGTTGGTTATTTCAAAAACTTGACGATTGCGGAAGGGAAAAAACAAGAAAGCTATGGACAATTTCATGTGGCCCTTCGAAAAGAAAACGGAGTGTGGAAAATTCTTGTAGACTCTGACTCTAACAACGGAAAGACTATTACGGAAGAGATGTTTTTGGCTGCAAAGCCGCTGGAGTAATGTCTCTTACAAAAAAGATCGTTGACATCACGCGAGAACTGAGGAGACTGCAAACACCTCAAGAGGCAATTCTCTGGGAAAAATTAAGAAATCGAAGACTGAATAAACTCAAGTTTTTACGTCAGCATCCCATTGTTTACGAGTATAGCGGTTATACACCTCTATTTTTTGTCGCTGATTTTTATTGCCATCAGCACAAATTAGTAATTGAAGTAGATGGCAAGGTGCATGATTTTCAAAAGGATTATGATCAGAACAGGGACACTATTCTCACTGAATTGGGCCTGAGAGTTATAAGATTCAAAAATGAAGAACTAAAAAATATAGACGAGGTTTTAAACAAAATTCTCGCTGCCATAAATTCAACTCACCCCCCGGCCCCCTCTCTACTTTGTAGAGAGGGGGTGTCCAAACGAAGTGAGGACGGAGGTGAGTTAGAGCGAGGGCGGAGGGGTACAATCGCCATCATCGTCCTCGCGGCCGGCTCCTCCTCCCGAATGGGCCAATCCAAACAACAATTGTTAATTGATGGGAAATCTCTTCTTATTCATTCAGCCCAAACAGCTATCAAGTCAGAAGCTGATAAAGTAATCGTTGTACTAGGTTCGGAAGAACAGTCCCATCGAAAACTATTGAACAACCTCTCTGTTGATACAGTCTTCAATTCACGGTGGCAATCTGGTATGGGAAGCTCACTGAAAGCAGGTCTCAATCATGCTATTTCTAAAAATCCTGAAACCAGCGCGGTCATAGTGATGGTCTGTGATCAACCTTTGTTAAAACCTGATCACCTTAATTCTCTCATAAAAAAATATAGAGATACCAATGCTCTCCTGGTGGCTTCATTGTATTCAAATACAACGGGAGTACCT
>DASTYM010000464.1:0-4732 GCA_035764995.1 Cyclobacteriaceae bacterium
GTGTTGAGTCATACTATAAATACATGAACGACCTGATTGGATTTGAAGAAGGGACCAACCTTTTTTTCAATACCGAATTTGAAAACAAACTCATTCAGGGAAAGGGCACTGCGTATGGAGTTGAATTCCTTGTAAAAAAAGAATCCGGAAAACTGACAGGTTGGATCAGTTATACGCTCTCCTGGGCCTGGAGAAATTTTGATGATCTCAATAATGGAGAAACATTCCCATCGCGGTACGATCGCAGACATAACGGTGCTATTGTTATGCAATATGCATTGGGTAAAAGATGGGCGGCTTCGCTGGTTTGGGAATTTATTTCAGGCTCCCGATTTACACCCGTGATCGGGCAGTACGTAATTTCTGCTCCAACCTCAGCGGGAGTTGATCTGCTTCCCGTTTATGCGCCACTGAACTCAGTTCGATTGGCTGATACGCATCGACTCGACCTGGGCATAAAATTCAAAAGCAAACCTGAAAACAAATTTCAGTTTGAATGGTTTGCCGGAGTGTACAACGCTTACAACCGGGCTAACCCGATTGGCATCATTATCGATCAGGATGAAAATACAGGCGAGTTAAAATATCGCCAACCAGGATTATTTGGTGTGATTCCGTTTATCAGTTATGGATTTAGATTTTGATAAAATGAGATACCGGGCAATACTGATAACTGTTACTTTATTCGTACTCATGTCGTGTATACCCGATCCGCTGTTGGTAGATGAGATCCCGCAGTTGAAATCAAAAATCGCGGTATCAACTCAAATGACAGGTGATCAATCCGTTCTGATTTTACTGACCAGAAGTGTTGGAGCATTAGATGCCAGCGATGACAGCGATATTGAGGAGCTGTTAAATCAAATAGCGATTAATGATGCACAGGTTGTGATCTACAACGATTCATTTGCCGATACACTCACCTTCACAGGCAATGGTTTGTATACAAGCACGACTATCGATTTTATTGATGATGCGGAATACAAGTTAAGCGTGGAAAGCCCAACAATGGGAAGTGTTACTTCCGTTACCCGTGTTAAAAGCCGGGTTACTTTTGAGTCGATCGAAGGAAATATTTATGATACCGGTTATGATACGCTGGCGGAAATCAGGTATAGCTTTAACGATCCTGCTGGCAGAAATTTTTATATGATTAATGTGCAGCGAATTACTTCCGAAATTGAACCAGCCGATTTTTTGAACCCGCGAATCTTTACAAGCCTGATGCAGGACGCAACATTTGATCAGCAAATTTATTCCGAAGAGCTTAAAGTATTTGGCGGTCGCGATTTTGTTCCGGGTGATACGATTAGTGTGTTCCTTTCCAACATCAGTGCTGAGTATTATGATTTTATGGAAGCAAGGCTGGATGCACGGTATAATTTTGCTGATTTTCTGGGCGAACCGGCAAATTATCCGACTAATGTCGTAGGCGGTCTGGGGTATTTCAACCTTTACATACCCGATGTACGTATTTTAATATTAGACGAATAGCCCTTTAAACTTTTTACCCCCCAACGTTGTCTAATGATTGATATACGCAAAAGACTCTACGTTGCGTTATAAATAGTAATTAATTGATAGTCATGAAGCGAGCGCTCCCCATTGGTTTATTGTTATTGACATGCGTTTCATGTATGCAAGAACCTGAAACTGGCAATCTGGTTAAATACATGATGGTGCAGACTGCCTATAATGAGGATTTTATCAATACGAATGAAAATATCTTTGATACGTATTCCACATTCGTAATACGCGAAGACACTATCGGTTTTGTTTCTAACTTATCCGACACGAAATATTTTACTGAAGAGGACCTTCCGGACTTTGTAACCCCGGTAGTCGGTGCTATTCGGGATGGCTTTGCACAGGATTACCAGCAAGTAACGGAAACTGATAATCCCGATTTTGCCGTCAATGTGGTTATCCTGCAGAATTTCAGTTATTACCAATCTTTCAATTATGGCTATGGGTACCCTGGTTCATACTATGGTTACTATGGATATTATTACCCGATGGTCAGCACCTACTACTCCAATTATGTGACACTGCTGGTTCAGGTGGTGGACGCGAAAAATCCGAATTTCGAAAATGAATATCCAATTATATGGAGCGCTTACATCGGTGACCTGAACGCCACGATGGACCTGAAGGGAAAAACATTAGAAGCGGTTGAACAGGCATTTGAACAGTCACCATACCTTAAAAAGAATTAAACGATGAGATCTGTTGCATTTATTTTTTTCGTGTTGCTGGGCACAAGTGCATTGGCGCAAATGGATCAAAGCATTCTTTCCGTGGGTTGGAACACAATCAAGCCGCTGTCAGATAAAGAGTTCACCAATAAAACCAGTAGTGCAGGGATGAAGCTCGGTTATTCTAAATTAATGAACGATCGATTCGGTTTCGGAATTGAAGGAGGATTTAATACACTTGATGATTACGTACCGCGCCAAACCTATGAATATCCGGGAGGTGCCGTTACCACCGATATATACAACTATCTCTATTATTATACACTGATGGGAAATGCGCAGTATTATTTTGTGCAGACTAAAAATTTTGTACCGTATGTTTCAGTGGCAATAGGTGTAGCATTTAGTGAATACAGGACGTATTACAATGTGTATAGTGATGCTGATAATAATGCAAGTTTTGCCGTAAGACCGGAAATTGGCACCCTATTCAGAATGAAAGAAAATGCAAGGGTGGGATTGAAAACTGCTGCCAGCTACGATTATGCCGCCAACAAAAGCAGCTACTTTGAAGTCGACAATTTTTCAGGGATTAGCTTTCATGTAGGCCTTGTAATTTTCTCGGAATAATAATTTATCCGGTTACAAAGTGATATCCCACGCCTTTAATCGTGATGATTTCAATGGAAGGATCATCCTTTAAGTAATCGCGAAGTTTTGTCACATACACATCGAGGTTACGTGAATTAAAAAAGGAATCGTCTCCCCATAGCTTCATCAAAATTTCTTTTCGCTGCACCGTAGCATTTTTGCTTTCTGATAATACCTGGAGCAGGGTGGCTTCACGGTGCGAAAGTTTTCGAATCTCATTACCCAATTTCAATTCGTAACGCTTTGAATTGAATTCATACTTTCCCACGGCAATATTCTCAGAGGTTGGTTTTACCGATCGTTGCGTCAGTTGAAGTAAGTTGTTAACCCGGACAATCAATTCCTCCATGCTAAATGGTTTCCGCAAATAATCATTCCCGCCAACCTCAAATCCTTTTAGAACATCTTCGGTTTGATTTTTGGCTGTTACAAAAATGATGGGTGTAGCAGGATTTACTTTTCGGATATCGTTTGCAATTGCATAACCATCTTTCGAAGGAAGCATAATATCCAACACACAGATGTCGGGTTTATTTTTTTCAAACGCAGCTTGTGCCAGCTTGCCATCATTGACCATCGCCACCTCAAAATCCCGACTTTCAAGACTTTCCTTTACTATTCGGCCCAGGAAGGGTTCATCTTCTACATAAAGAATCCTGATTTTGCTCATGTCTGCGTTTTCGGAAGGGTTATTATAAAGGTACTTCCTTTTCCTGGTTCACTCTCAACCTCCGTACTTCCACCATGTGCCTTCACAACACTCGAAACATAACTCAATCCTAAGCCATAACCCTTAATGTTGTGCACATCACCTGTGGGCACCCGAAAGAATTTTTCGAAAATTTTTGCTTTGTATTCCGATGGAATCCCCAGCCCGTTATCCTCAATCGTTATCGTGAGATTGGTTTCATTCTCCTGCAGCAACACCTTGATCGATGGGCCATTCGGACTATATTTCAATGCATTGTCCAGTAAATTATAGATGACGTTCGTAAGATGTGATGCTTCTCCGGTTGTTTCAAAATCATTCCCTGAAGTTTCGAATGAGACATGAGCCTTATTTTTATCGAACAACAATTTCAATGAATCTAAAACCTGCTGTGTAATCGTGCGAAGATTTACAGGTCTCTTTTCAATCACGACCTCCTGATTTTCAAAAGCACCAGCCTTCAGTATTTTATCGGTCATCAACGTAAGCCTGCTCAATTCATTCTGCGCAATTTCTAAATACTCTTTCGTGCGTTCCGGATTGTCCAGTCCATGAAAACTCTTTAAAGCCTCCAATGCAACGCTGACGGTAGCCACTGGAGTTTTTAGTTCGTGCGTAACGTTGCTGATAAAGTCATTTTTGATTTCCATCAAACGTTGCTGTGAAAGCAAATTTTTATAAAGAACTACAAATGCGATAATGGTAATAGAAGTGAGCAAAATCGAAAACAGAATTTGCGGAGCAATTGATTTTAAAATATAACCTCTAAACGCCAATAACGATGCCGAGTATCGACTCACTGGATTTAACCGGATCGACTCCAACTGCATCGTATCACGATATAAATGAAGGTGTTCATCTTTTGCCCGATCAACGGGAGCGTCCAGTCTTGTCCGAAACCCCGAACCTCTTTCAGGGGTGATAAACTCATGCCGCATGAGAAACGCTTTCGGAAGTCCCGCCTCTTGAAGATTTTTGGTAAAAACAGTTCTTAAGGTGTCGATGCTGATCGTATCAGGGGCTAACTGAATTAGAAATTTCTTTCCATCCTGTTGCTTGAAGTTAAAATGAGCCATCGGCCGTAAGGCTTCCATAACTGATGAATCTTTGTTTCCGGATGTATTCTTCACAATAACCTGAATACTGGACGACTGCATGCTAACCCGCATACTGTCAT
>DASTYM010000465.1:0-7607 GCA_035764995.1 Cyclobacteriaceae bacterium
CGTGGGGGAAATGGTTTTTGTTCACGGTTATGATGGGATAAAAACCTGTTGATGACTTCAAAGCCACTGTTATTTTTGGCGAGCGCGATGTAGAGAAAATCATTTTCAATCCTGAATTCAATTCCCACGGCCAGCTCCAGATGATAGGGCTCTTTATCAAATTTGGTAAGCCCATTTTTGTAAGGTTTATGCGTATCGCAGATACGCAACATCTCCAGGTAAGAAGCAGTGTTGTTTATTTCTGTGAGTGCAAGTTTATGAACACCACACCGCTTCGCCTCTTCAAAAAGTGATTTGATTGGCAAGGTGCCATACTTGAAACTGAAACCGGTGTGACAGTTCAGGTACATAATATTATCCATGTAGAGACGCAAGATATTGCGTCTCTACATTTATATCAAAACACAAATCCATGTAATGACGCCACGGGCCGTCACTTCTTTTTAATACCGTGAGATGATCGCACCAGAAGTGATTGCTGTAGGTAATGCCTTTGATGGCAGCCCATACTTTTTCGAAATCAGAAGCAGAAAGATTTTTAGCAATGGTAATGTGTGGCCTGATGTCTCTTCCGCTTATTGTTTCTGAAAGTTCCCGGACCGGATTTTTATTAATCACATTAAAACTGATGGATCGATTGTTCCCATGGTGCAGAATATCAAAATCTTTAATATAAAGCGTGAAGGGTTTAAAAGTGAATAATAGGTTATTGATGCGATACAATTCATTATCAATGTGCGGATCCCGATATTTTAAAAGAGAGACATGGGCTTTGGAAAATTCACCTTCAAATGTGTGCCCCAGAATTTCTCTGATGCTCCGTTTTAAATAAAAGACATCCCGAAGAATAGATTCGGGCGGGGAAATGATCACAAATGTTTCAGTTGAAGTTTCCATATAGCATCAAGTCATAATTTTACATTTTACGTTATTTATATTTTTTTGAGATGAGCGATTACCATGCGTATTTCTCCGTAAGAATAATTGCCTCCTAATTGTTCTTTTATTGGTGCAAGCGGTAGGTGCGCAAGATCCTGACGAGGTTTACCTGTCAGGATGCTGACCGAAGCGTCAGTATCTTGCGTACCTACCTTAACAGATTTTTCGATGCATTGCCGGATGGCAGGTATTTTGGAAACATCCATCACGTCATCGATGGATAATTTCCCTTGTTCTACATAAAAAGCGAGATGAGTTTCAATTGTAGATGCAGCAAAATTTCTTCGCTCAGCAATTTCTTTGATGGAATGCCCTTGTTTGAAAAGTTCTAAACTTTGCTGTTTGGTATCGGTTTCTCGTTCAGGTCTTTCTCTGCGGATCCTTTTCGGAGTTTTTAAATGAATGCGCGACTGCAGTTTATGCTCACGGCAATAATTGGCCACCACCTCCCAGAAGTGCTTTCCATATTTTTCAATTTTGACTTGTCCGAAACCCGATATTTTCGCGAACTCTTCTTTATTATGAGGAAGGTACGTAGCAAGTTCCATCAGCGTGGCATCTGACAGAACGATGTAGGCCGGTACATTTTCGATATCGGCCAATTCACGTCTTACTACTTTCAACTGCTGGAAGAGTGCAGTTTCGTATTCTGCTTTTTGTTCCTGAACTTCAATCTTTTCTTTTGATTTTGTGATCATCACCTGCTCCAGACCTTTGAGAACAGCATCGCTCTTCGGTGTGAGTTTGAGTACGGGATAGAGTCCTTCAGCCTTCGCCAGGAATTCTTGTGCAAGCAGATCACGAATGATGTTACTCCACGCTTCCTTACTCACAGAAGCACCAATACCAAATGTTTTTAACTTCTTGTGCTGTTCTTGAATTTTTCCGGAAGCAGATCCGCGCAAAAAATCAATAACATAATTAGCTCCAAATCTTTCCTGCAATCGCGTCACGGCCGATAATACTTTTTGTGCCAGTTCTGTTCCATCAACCTGCTCGACTTTTGTGAGGCACACATCGCAATTGCCACAATAGGTTGTAGTGGCTTCGTCAAAATAATTTAACAGGTATTTTCTGCGGCAGGTGGTGAGGTCGCCATAGACGGCCATCTGATCCAGTTTCTTTAATTGAATTTCGGTTTGTTCAGTGTTTCCTTCCACCTCAACAAACCGTTTCATCTTTTTCACATCGGCATACGAATAAAACAGAAGGGCTTCGCTCTCCAGTCCATCTCTTCCCGCACGTCCTGTTTCCTGGTAGTAACTTTCAATGTTTTTGGGCAGATCCATGTGCACTACATACCGCACATTGGATTTGTCGATACCCATCCCAAAGGCAATAGTTGCCACGACAATTTTGGCTTCATCGCGCAGAAACATTTCCTGATGTTTGGCACGAACATCCTTTTCCATTCCGGCATGGTAGGGGAGTGCGCGAAAACCCTGGTCAGTCAAATCCATGGCCAGTCTTTCGGTTGATGCGCGTGAAAGACAATAGATGATCCCTGATTCATCCTTTTTGTTTTCTAAAAAGTCGAGCAGTTTCTCGAAACTATTTCTTTTAGGCTCAATCGTGTATCGAATGTTGGCCCGGTTGAAACTTGAAACAAACGTGGCAGGGTTCCGGAGCTCCAGTTTTTCAACAATATCTTTTCGGGTTAACTGATCCGCTGTAGCGGTTAAAGCAATGACGGGAACATCGGGCATCGATCGCTTTAATTGTGCAAGCATTAAATATTCCGGACGAAAGTCATGGCCCCAATGCGAAATACAGTGAGCCTCATCAATTGCGATCAGGCTTACGTTAAAAGAAGAAATCTTTTTTAAGAATGTGCTCTCAGGCGCGAGGTATAATAGCTTGAGTTCTCTTGAATTTATTTTTTGAAGGATTTGATCCTGCTCCTGTGAAGTTTGTGTAGAGTTAAGAAATGCGGCCTCGATGCCGTTCACGCGCAATGCATCAACCTGATCTTTCATGAGCGCGATCAACGGAGAAATGACGATGGTGAGTCCGTCAAAAATTAACGCAGGTATTTGGTAGCACAGGGATTTCCCTCCGCCTGTGGGCATTAACGCAAACGTGTCTCTTTTCTGTAGAATAGAATTGATGATGGCCTCCTGTTCTAATCGGAAGGAGGTGTAACCAAATTTTTCCTGAAGGATTTGTTGAGCGTTCATATTAATTCATTAAAAATTTCCATATCCATAAATCGGTCTTGGGGATTGATCTGTGGGGATACAGAACCGGTTTTTATTGGGTTTTGCGTCTCTACGTTTAATTAATTTGCCACACTCCTCATCACTTTTCCATTAAACACATTCATTTCCATGCGTATTCTGCTGCTCACACCAATGGTCGTAGCGCGCACTAATTTTTCCACTCCATGTTTATGTTTGATATAATCCATGGCTTCATACAAATTGATTGTCTCAGCGGTATCATCAAACAAACTAATCTGGTGACTGCCCTGTACCAGGCTGCTGAGACGCACACCTACCAATCGGATCGACATCCTGCGATTGTACAATTTGTCGAACAGCTCCTGGATCACACGCAAAATCACATGATCGGATGAGGTATAGGCAATGTGAACCTGTTTGGTTTCGGTATCGAAATTGGCGTAGCGGATTTTTACTGTAATGCAGGATGTAAGCTTCTTTTGTTCGCGCAATTGAAAGGCAACTTTTTCTACCATTGCAATAAGAATAGACTTCAACTTCTTCACATCAATGGTATCTTCCTCAAAAGTAGATTCTGTTGAAATTGACTTTTGTTCCGTGTAAGGCACTACCGGTGAATCATCGATGCCATGCGCCTTATTCCACAGGCTGATGCCATTTTTACCAAACGCGCTCACCAGAAATTTCAAGGGCATATCGCGCAGGGTGCCCACCGTACGCACGCCCATATCATATAAGAAAGAAGTCGTTTGTTTTCCCACCATCGGAATTTTCTCCACAGCCAGCGGAGCTAAAAAATCCTTTTCAGTGCCGGCAGGAATATGCCGTTCTGCAAGCGGCTTAAACTCACCGGTGGTCACTTTCGATACCAGTTTGTTCACCGACATTCCTAAGGAAATAGGAAGCCCGCTTTCCTTCATAATTTTTTTTCGAAGTTCTTTGGCCCACTTAAAAGCTCCGAAGTAGCGGTCCATACCACTGGCATCAATATAGAATTCATCGATGGACGATTTCTCAAACATGGGAGCGGCCTCCTCAATAATATTAGTAACGATGTGTGAATACTTACTGTATGATTCCATGTCACCTGAAATCACCGTGGCATCCGGACAAAGTTGTCGCGCGAGGTACATGGGCATGGCAGAGTGCACGCCAAATTTTCGAGTCTCATAACTGCAGGCTGCTACCACGCCTCTTCGGCTGCTCCCGCCAACAATCAGCGGTCTGTTTTCGAGTCGTGAGTCTCTCAGACGTTCTACGGCCACAAAAAAGGCATCTAAATCCAGGTGTATGATGTTTCTATCCATACCGCTAAGTAAACTAAAAATATTAGTATTATGTTTTTTTATTAAACTAAAATTTTTAGTTTTGAATATTGCTTGCCATAGCAACCTTTAATAGCTGTGTGAGGGATTCGTGCGCGCTGTTCTGATTGAAACATCAGTAGCGTCAGTCTTGTACTGACCGAAGCGTCAGTATTCTTTGCACAGCGCCAAGGAGGAGTGTGTTAAAACTGAAGAGTTAAAACTTGAAACACATGATCTAAAACTCACGACTATGCACGTAAACAAGAACATTAAATTTCTCCGCACCCGTTCGGGATGGACTCAAAAAGAGTTAGCTGAAAAAATCGGATTGAAGCAACCGGTCATCGGAGCTTATGAAGAGGAGCGCGCCATGCCTCCCCTCAATTGTTTGCTCGACATTGCCGATTTGTTCAAAGTCAGCATTGATGCGCTTTCGCGGAAAGATTTAAGCAAACTCCCTGAGAAAGAGTGGAAAAGTTTTTCCGGCAAAAAAGAAGTGTTGGCCATAACAGTCGATAAGAATGACAATGAAAATATTGAGTTGGTGTCACAAAAGGCATCAGCGGGATATTTGAATGGCTACCAGGATGTAGAATATATTATAGACTTGCCGAAAATCGGGTTGCCGGTGTTGCCGCGCAACGCTACTTACCGCGCATTTGAAATTAAAGGCGACTCTATGTTGCCTATTCCTTCCGGAGCAATTGTATTTGGCGAATACGTTGATAACCTGGCCGACATAAAAAATGGAAAACTGTACATCGTAGTATCACAACAGGAGGGAATTGTTTTTAAGCGGGTGTTTGGTTTTTCGGATAAGAAGAACAGCAGTTTGTTATTGGTATCAGACAACCGGCTTTACGAACCTTATACAATCCAGGCAGAAGATGTGCTGGAGGTGTGGGCAGTGAAGGCATATTTCTCAACGCAGTTTCCCGATGTCGAATCAGGAAAGGTACCCGCTGATCAATTGGCGCTTACCGTATTGAAATTGCAGGAGGAGGTTTTGAAGTTGAAGAAGAAACGATAAATAGTCATTGGTCACTGGTCATTCGTCATTTCGGTTGTTTACAATTCCTAATGACCAATGACTAATGACCATCGACTGCTGTCTATAGTCTACTGTAGAGTAACCCACTGCGATTTCTTCAACGCCAGGTATCGATTCTTCTCAGCATCGTACTTTAAATAATCGTATATCAATGGAATAGTACTCAACCCCGTAAGCGTAACAAGTCCGAATTTTCCGTCTTGCTCAATAATTACATATCCATTATCGAGATCGGTTATGGAGTTATACTTCGGGTGAAGTAAAACATTTCCATGCTGATCAGCCAATCCCTGAAGACCATTAACCGAAATTAAAAATCTTCCATTCTCCTGCATGGCTACTGAATTGTAGCGGGCGGGCAGTACTACTTTTCCTTCGTGTGTTAATAAACCGTACAATCCTTTTTGCTTAATAATAGAGTATCCTTTGTAAAAGGGCGTAACATCTTCATAGGCTGGTTGAATCATGATATTCTCATCGCGGCTCAGGAAGCCCCACTTATTCCGGATTTTAAATGCAGCTAATCCTTCCGAGAACGGTTTGATATCCTCGTAGCGATTTGCAATGCGAAGCCGGCCGAGGTCATCGATGAAACCGAACTTTCCATTTTTCCTGATCCCGCGCAATCCTTCTGTTGATGGAAATATCGCTTCCGTTGGCTCCGCAGGCGGGAGTTGCCGATTAATAATCCGGCCATCGAAATCGATCGTCCAGGTGCCTCCGTTAGAAACGGATTCAAGGAAATGATCTTTCTCAACCTGAATCGGATTGATGGTGAAATACAGAATTGTTCCGTTGAACGAGTAGAGGAACAGCGCACCATCCCGCTTCATGAAATACCGATCCTGGTTCAGCAATTTGACCTGATGTTTCTGCGGAAACGCCAGCCACTCTTCCTTCAATGAAATGATTCCGTATTGTCCCCTGAATTTTACAGCCAGTTGATTGTCGTTTGCTTCCAGAATGCTGTCGTATACACAAGCAACAATTTCGAATCCCCGTTCATCGATGGCTCCCCAATAACCATTCTTAATAACCGGAAAAATGACGTGCTGTTTCGGATTGATCAGATCGTATGTTTTAGAATTTCGTTTGTTCCCCAATGTATCACGCAATGACCACGAAGATTTGTCGACATTTTTTTCAAATGCTAAAATATAATCATCCGCCAAAATGATTTTTTGAAATACCGGACGTAGAATGATTTCTCCGTTTTTTTTAATTACACCATATTGATTTTTTGATTTGATGATTGACAGTCTGTGCTGAAAAGGACTTACCGACAGAAAAACTTCCGGATTTACCGATTTGAAATCGCCATTAACCAGTCGAACCGATTGAGCATCTTCAATTTTATAACGGCCTTCTCCCAACGACACAACAGAATCAGCTCCAATAATTTCAGTTTGTTTATTCTGAGCATCTAACACGCGCCACTCATCGGGCATTCGGACGCTAACAGCGTTTTGGTCGATTCGGATGTCACGGTATTTGGCTTCCGACTTTAATTCGCCTTCGCGGGTAATAAGGCCTTGTCTGCCCGCCTCATAAATAATAGCAACGTTATTTTTGAAATGCGAAATGCTGTCGATCGTGAATCCGGTAATTTGTTTTCCACCTTCTGAATACAAAGCTGTTTTTCCATCAAAATTTTCTACCGCATAGCGCAAACTTCCAATCGGGTAAATATTTCGGTACAGGAAGGGAATTAAAATTTTGTTTTCGAGATCGATCAACCCGTGTTTGAACAGATTGCCTTCGCGAATAAAAGCAACAGCCCGGAGTGAATGAACGGTAACACCTGTGTAAGTAAAGGGGATGACCACTTTTCCATCCGTGCTGATGCATCCCGTACTGATCTTGAAGGAAGCAGATCGCTTGCTGGCCACCAGCAACATGCCATCGGCTGGTGTAAGGGAAGAATAATCCGGCCCCGTAATGCGCTGATTGCTCAGGCTTACAACTCCCCATGATCCGTGAAGTTTATATCCTGTTACCTGACCGGCAATGGAGAAACTTCCATTACTCCAGCCCAACGCCTCATATTTGGCAGGGATAATAATCAGTCCGGTTTCATTTTTTAATCCGATTTTTCCACGTTCTTCAAAAGTAAAGTACGACTCTGCCTTT
>DASTYM010000466.1:0-6169 GCA_035764995.1 Cyclobacteriaceae bacterium
CTGGATGAAAAAACAAGGGCTAAAATCCTGTACAACATAGACAAATCAAAGGTTTTGAATGATCTCAAGCTGTTTAAAAAGCTTACCGACAACATTTGGGAATTCAGGACAAAGTATAACGGACTTCAATACAGACTTTTAGCATTCTGGGACAAGGCCGAGAAAACTGAAACTCTTGTGGTTTCAACTCACGGCTTTGTAAAAAAGGTGGACAAAGTTCCATTGAGTGAAATAAATAAAGCAGACCAATTAAGACAGTTGTATTTCGACCAAAAGAAAAGAGGGAAATGAAAACGAAAGACAAAAAACTAAAGACTTACACCTTTGACCAAATCAAAGACGAAATGATTGGCAAACGTGGGACAGCTAAGCGCGATGATTATGAATTTGAATTGAACCTTGAACTCCTTGGAGAAATGATAAGGACGACAAGACTTCAAAGAAATCTGACTCAAGAACAATTAGGAGAATTAGTTGGGGTGCAAAAAGCACAGATTTCAAAATTAGAGAAAAATGCTAACAATGTGACAGTTGAGACAATTCTTAAAGTGTTTAACGCATTAAAAGCTAAAGTCAATTTTAGGATTGAGCTACAAAATAAACAGATCCGTATTGCATGACGGAAACGAATTACGCACGCTAACAAGGTGTTTATGTCAACTTGGGGGTGCGGTGTCCTTATGTAGTTTCTGTTTCTTTTACTTAGTTTCGTAACGGTGGACTTCTTCGGTGTGGGTGTGTTTGTCATTCCTTCGTCATTTAACAAACACACCTAAGCCCCAAGCCGTCATAAACACAAACGTAATGCCGTGTGACGAAATTGGAGTTACTGGATTATGAGTTAAATATTATGAGACGGTTGACTACCATAATTCTAGTAATGTTCTCGTTGACCTCCTTCGGACAGGGGGAAAGGCCAGACGACATAGTTAATTATACTTCGGTTGCTGAACCCAGACCGACTTATCCAGGAGGGATTGACTCACTTAGGACTTTTATAGAAAAGAACTTAAAATACGCTAAAGGAACAGTGGACCATGCTGGTGTCGTCTACGTTCAATTTATTGTAACAGAAGACGGTTCGACAACGGACTTCAAAGTGCTCAAAGGGCTTTGTAGCGTCTGCGACAAAAATGCAATTGAGACTCTAAAGAAGATGCCAAAATGGATTCCTCCGATAGTAAATAATAAGCCGACAAGGACACGAATGATTCTTCCTGTAAAGTACGAGTTGTGACACGGCACAACCCACAACAAGGTGTTTATGCCAGCTTGGGGTTTTGTGTAAAAATGTAAACCGTTTTCTTAATTTAGTGTCACTCCGGTGGACACTTTGGGCTGGCCAGCTTTGTCATGCTTCGCATTTAACAAAGCTTCCTACACCCAAAGCGTCATAAACACAAACGTTGTAGCCAAATAGCCAAACGATGTGGGTAATGCCGCCAGATAATTTTAAGATAATGATTTACCGAGGACTTTTGACATTCTTAATTCTAGGCGTATTGATCAGCTGCGATTCGACACGGACACTATACACTAGCTCGGACAACAAAAAAGATTCCTGGACAGTTAACGCATATACATTGACTCATTGTGGGTGTACTCAGTTATTTGTCGAGAAATACAAAAACGGCAGGAACCAATTTCAAGTAATGTACACCGACAATATCGCACGAAAGGACATATACAACTACAACGACAAGGGTGTGATTTCCGACACGACTTTTTTAATTGCCAGCACCGACCGAGTAGAAATACCTTTCGACTCGCTGGACAATGAAATATTTAGAAGAATGAAAGCAATTGTTGACACGAAGGACCAGCTAGTTTATGAGATGGCCTGGACAGAATACAAAGGATATGTTAGAAGAAAGTAGCGTGAAGGCGGCACTACACCCAACAACGTGTTTATGCCATTGTGTTATCGGTCTGACGTTTATTATTTTTAACAACACAACGTCATAGACACAAACGTTGTGCGCAAGCCCTTGGGGCGATTGAACTAACAATTAACTAGACGTATGAGAAAAACAGTCAAGAGAATTTTGGCGAGCTCGATACTAATTGGACTCGTGACGACTTCGGGACTGGTGACCATTATTTTTTTTCCAGAACCATTGTTTGCTAACAAACTTGAACACGGACAATTCAACGTGTACTCAAACGACAAAATAGACAACGACATTAAACAGATACTGGACAATGCAGTAAGCCTTGTAAGAGATTCAGAACTCTACGACAAATCATACCATTTCGACATATTCCTGAGTTACAACTCATCGTTCAATAAGCTTGATGATAGAATTTTAGGATATGGACCTTCTGCGAGAGCGACCGACAATAATATTACAATCAAAGTTGCTGTCGATATTAAGAAAAATCTATTCTTTCCGACATTCTATCAGAAATGTGAAGGGAATCTGACCGACTTACTTGCTCATGAAATGGTTCATTGTTTACAGGACAACAAGTATGGAAAGTTAAAATTCAATCCGTTCCGACATCCCGAACTTTGGAAATTAGAAGGCTACCCTGAATATGTTGCGAGACGGACAAAGCTTCAATCAATCGACTACAGTTTGGCAAATGAGATTGAAAGATACATTGAACTTGAAGGTAAGTCGACAGACATCTGGATTGCCATCGAGAAAGATGGATGCAAAGCTCCCAAGTATTATTACAAATCGAGGCTGTTGACTGAATATTTAATGGACGTCAAACATTTCACTTATGACAAAATACTTAATGACACAGTTTCAGAGGACAGAATTTATGAAGAGATGATTAAATGGAAAGACTCGACTAAGGGACAAAAAATTAGAGCGGAGAAAGGGCCAGCCTCCAACAAAAGGTTGTGCAATCGCGTAGACGTGCTGGCAAGTTGGAACTTTAAACACATTGTAAACCCTGATAGAATAAAGAATAAAAGGTTATAATTCAGTAAATTTTATACCAAACGACAGAAATGAGTTTGCACGCATTGGCCTACATTATATGGGACATAAATCCCGACATTTTTATAATCCCAATTATTAACCATCCACTCAGATGGTACGGCCTCTTTTTCGCGTTGGCATTTCTTGTGAGTCAACAGATCATGTATTTCATTTATAAAAAGGACGGTCGACCGGTTAATGAAGTAGACACCCTGACAGCTTACATGGTGGTTGCGACAATAGTGGGTGCCCGGTTGGGGCATGTGCTGTTCTATGACCCCCAATATTATTTCCAAAACCCTCATAAAATACTCATGATATGGGAAGGCGGGTTGGCGAGTCACGGGGGAGTAATTAGTGTTATTGTAGCATCCTGGTTGTTTGCCCGAAAGACCCGTGTAAGTTATTTATGGATACTGGATCGAATTTCAATCGTGGCAGCATTTGTTTTTTGCATGATCAGATTAGGAAACCTGATGAACTCGGAAATGATTGGTATACCGACTAATCTGCCATGGGGATTTATTTTTACGAGTAGAGACAATATCCCGAGACATCCTGCTCAACTATATGAAGCTATCCATTACCTGATATCCTTCATAGTCCTGTTTTGGGTTTGGTTCAAACTAAAGGAAAAAATGAAAAATGGCTTTGTTTTTAGTTGGGCCCTGATCATCATGTTTAGTTTTAGATTTATTGATGAGTTCTTTAAAATGAATCAGGTACAATTTGAGGACGGAATGATTTTTAACATGGGGCAATTATTAAGTATTCCATTTATTTTGATTGGTATAGTGATATTGATCTCTGGTATTGGCAAAAAGCAAGAAACCATTTTGATTGAAACGATTATGCCGGACCGCGAACAATGAAATTTTACGCTGTACTCCTGCTTGCAATCCTGACAACCCCGGCTTTTGGCCAGGGTGACTATAAGAGCTATGTAGACGATTTTAAAAGCAAATTAACGGACACACAATTACCCCTTTGGTATCTTTACAAAGGAATAAAATCGCTCACCTTCTATTCGTGTGATGATACAATCTTTAATGAAAAGCGTTGTCACAAAACTCGTTTTGTAAGCTTTGATTCAAAATCAAATCTCGTTCTTGACACCGTATACTCCGGAAAGCAAACTTTAGGAAGGAAAATTGAAATACAAAGAGAATACATCAAGGTAATAGAACCATCCTATGATAATAACAGATCGTTCTTTGCTATTCCGGAAATAATCATCAAAGTTGATTCCTTTCGAATCAATAAGATGAAAGACCCGGTCGAACTTTATGTCAATAAAAAACTCAAAACAAAATGGGGATATGACTCAATAGGAAGAATCATCACCAAAATGGAGGATCCCAATGACTCCAGCCACTTCGAGACTATCCATATCGATTACCGACCAAATAGTATCAACAAAACAACGGAAACTAAATTCTATGATAAAATCTCGTTTAAAAAAGTCGAGCTTTTTTTTGATGCAAAGTCAAAACTTATTCTGAGAGAAAACATTTACAATGGGGAAATTAAATTTTACCATCATGGCAGAGTAATCTATAAAGATAGTGTGATTCTCAATCAACCACTTGAGTTATCAAGGTATGTAGTTTACAGTTACTTGCCAGCTAACACCCGAATGGTTGCCTTCTATGATAAGGAGCTAACCATGACCGTAACAAGCAAACATGACAGCAAGAAAAGAATTACCAGCCAATATGTGTTGAATGAAAAAGGAGACACGCTCTCCTATGATCATTACGAATACGCCAAAAGGAAGGTCATCCAAAATTCCTATCAGGGCAACAAGTTCTTTGACAGAACAACCAAATATCTTAACAATAAAGGCAGGCTCATCAAAAAGCATGAAGTAGCAGCCGAGCCCCGCATTTGGAAAATAACCGAATATAGCAATGGTGGAATCATGACCAGGCAAGTAGATGTCAATTTTGACTATATAACAACCGAAATCATAATAATAGAGAAATAACACTCATCTACACGATACGATGCCTAAGTAATTGATCTGCACGAGGTGTTCTCCATTATTAAAGACATCACTAAAACCTTAATCCCATGGAAGAAATCCAAATTCGAAAATATTCCGAATACGACCGTGAGCAATTGTTGCTGGTGTGGGAAAAATCCGTGCTGGCAACGCACCATTTCCTGAAGCCAGAAGATTTCAAAGAGATAAAGCTTGCCGTACAAAGCATCGAGTTTAAAGACTTTGATGTTTATTGTTTATTCAGAAATTCAGCGTTGCTGGGTTTTTTGGGTGTAGCAGAACAGAAAGTAGAAATGCTTTTTTTATCACCTGAATACTTTGGACAAGGACTGGGAAAAAAGCTTATGAAATTCGCCTCACAAATATTAAAGGCCAATAAGGTTGATGTGAACGAACAGAATGAAAAGGCTGTAAGCTTTTATAAAAAGTTAGGTTTCGAAACCTACGAGCGAACCAGCAAAGACGATCAGGGTAAGGATTACCCATTGTTAAGAATGAAACTTCCAATTACTTGAATCCGAATCTACGCCTGCATTTTTGTTTTCATCTCTGTGACCTCTGACCGTATTAAAAGGTTACTCCAAACAAATTCTGGAAGTAGACGATATTGAGCAGTTGGCAAAACAATAATGTAGATTCCATATTTACTTATTAGCTGACTTGGTTCGAAGGAGGATTATCTTCAAATTATGAAATGTCAGAAAAGTACCCCACACATAACCCCTGGCTTGAAATTCCCCTGGACGATTACGAAAAACACATGTCTCATGGTTCTGTGGGGCAATTAAGTTTACTGAATTCCTTAACTAAAAAGTATTTGTCAAAGATTAAACCCGCGACTTGCGTTTTTATCGGTATTGCAGGAGGTAATGGTCTTGAACATATTGACAATAAAATCTCAAAGCGTGTTATCGGTATTGATATTAATCAGGATTATCTGGATGCTACTTTTAAAAGATATCACGTCAAAATTCGCTCGCTGGAGCTATTGAAATTGGATGTATCAAAGCATACGGTTAAGATATGCAACTCCGATTTTATCTGGGCCGGCTTAATCATGGAGTATATCGGCATCGACACGTGCCTGGAGTTTTCCAGAAATAACCTTTCAGCTGGAGGGCACCTCATCGTAACCATACAACTCAATAACAATTTAAAATCCGTTAGCCCTACGGGAATTGAAAGTGTAAAAAAAGCCGGACTAATTTTTAAAGATATTGATCCCGAT
>DASTYM010000467.1:0-4122 GCA_035764995.1 Cyclobacteriaceae bacterium
ATACGAGAACCCTTACTTTACCGTCAGGTGATTTTGAGGTAGCAGGAAACATAACATTTGAGGCAGGATCTACTTTAAATGCCGGTTCAAGCACCCTGGTTCTTAATGGCAGCGGATTACAAACATTTTCTGCAGGCGGAAATACGCTTACTAATGTAACAGTAAACAAAACAGGAGGCTCGGATGTTGATTTAACAAGTCAGCTCATTATAACAGGAGCTCTTGAAGTTTCTTCTGCAAACAGCGACTTTGGTTCTAATGGAAACTTAGTTATAAGATCTACTTCTGATGGCGCTTCTAACAACGGAAGAATCGGTCAATTGTTGAACGGTGCTTCTGTTTCTGGCGATGTTGTAGTTGAAAGATTTATGGCCTCTGAGGGAAGGATTTATCGATACATATCTGCCCCTGTTTCCGGGTTTACAGTTGCTTCCTTGCAATTAGATTTCCCTGTTACGGGTACATTTACCGGTACAAGTTCATGCACAGGTTGTACAACAAGTCAATCAATGTTCTCATACAATGGAGCCACGCAAACCTATGTGGATTTCCCTGCTGATGCAAATACGGAGACTTTACAAGCTGGGATAGGATATTCTGCTTTTATAAGACAAAATGTCCTGGGTGGACCTGTAACAATTGACTGGACTGGCCCAATCAATCAGGGATCTCAATCACTTGCCGTAAGTTACAATGGCACAACTTCCAGCTGGAATTTGGTTGGTAATCCATATCCTTCAACAATTGACTGGGATAACACCGGTTGGACAAAAACAAATATTTCGGGCGCTATTTCTGTGAGAGACAACGCTACCGGTATATATCAAACATGGAATGGTTCTACTGGTGGTTTGACCGGTGGTAGAATTGCTACAGGTCAGGCATTTTGGGCGAGAGCAACAGGAGCCAGCCCTTCATTGCAGGTTACAGAGACAGTAAAATCGTCTACAACAGGTGCTTTTTTCAGGGAAGCTGAGATCGAACTGGATCAATTTGTATTAACCTTGTTTGATGGAATAGTGGAAGATCATGCGTATTATTGGGTAAGCGGTGATGCGTCTAATGCAGTGGATGATCTCGATGCGCCCAAGCTGAACAATTTTAGAAATACAGGCTCTGTACCGCTGATCGATCTGGCTACCTACTCACATGGAGATGGTTCTATCCCAATGGCTATTAACTCTGTCAACTCACTGAATTGCGCTGAAGCTATTCGTATCTATACAAACGATTTGGATGTTGGAACCTACACGTTAAGTCTGGAAACATTTGGTTCAATAAAAAACATGACTTGGACACTTAAAGATAAATTCCTGAATACTGAAATTAACTTTAATGAGAATCCATCATATGAGTTTACAGTTACCTCTGATCCGAATTCGAAAGCAGTTGAACGTTTTGAATTAATTGGAGTAACAGGTCAGACAGCTACTTTAGAATCCTCAACTGTCTGCAAACAGGGTAGTTCAACTTTGACGGCAACAAATATACCAGCTGGAGCTAATGTAAATTGGTATGAAACTGCAACCGAAGGATTAGTGTTAGGCACAGGATCAAGTTTCATGACGCCTGACCTTACCTCTAATAAGACTTATTACGCAGCTGTTTCTAACGGAGGTTGCGAGGGTAGTCGTGTTGCAGTAGAAGCTATCGTTGTAAAATATGATGATGTAGTGATAACCTCTGATGGAAATACATTAATGTCCAGCTACGCAAATGGCAATCAATGGCTTTTGAACAACGTTGAAATTCCTGGCGCAACCGGGCAATCCTATGAGGCTACTGAATCAGGTTTATACAGCCTGGTTGTTGCAGTGGGAGAGTGTCAGACTTCTGCTGAAGTGCAGTTTGCAGTTACAAGTGCTGAAGATCCTTTTGCCAGACTTGTGAATATTTATCCTAATCCTACAGTTGATAAATTCAAACTGGAAATTGTTTCGGCAGGGCCGGTTATTACAAAATTATTCGATGCAATGGGTTCTCTTGTTAATGAAAAATTACTGGATGGAGACAGTGCAACAAAGTCAGCTGAATTTGATTTAACCGGAAACTCTTCTGGTTTATATATTCTTCGCATTCAAAAAGGCACCAGTGTTCATCAGGTAAAAATTATCAAGCGTAAATAATGAAAGTAAGGCTCCTCATCATATTTCTTTTTGTGACTTTCCCAGTGTGGTCACAGCCGGGCGACCCATCAGGTGATCCGGATGTTCCTATTACTGGGATTGAAATTCTAATAGCCATTGGGGGAGCCTTGGGAATTCGAAAGTTCCTGCAGGAGAGAAGAAAAAGAAATTCTTGACCAAAAAACAAAGCATTGATAACCGGTTTAATTCGGAACCTTAAAATTCTGCCAAGATGGGTCATCATTTTGATAGACCTTTTTTTTATTTCTTTTTCAGCGCTGATTGGTTATTTGCTGCGTTTCAATTTTTCAACTAATGACCTGATCCTGAATCATGTTAACCAGGGTATTTTAATTTATACAGCTTGTGGATTCCTCTCCATCGTTATTACAGGAAGCTATCGGGGGATTATTCGATATACCGGTATACAAGACAGCTCGCGAATTTTTTTTATGGTGGTGTTGAACCTGGGCTTGATAGCTTTTTTAAATCTCCTTAATTTCTATAATACCGAACATAATCTGATACCATATTCGGTAGTTTTTATTGCATTCCTGTCGTCCTTCTTGTTCCTGTTCAATTACAGATTGCTTGTAAAATATTTCTTTGCTTATTATAAGAATGCCATCGTAAAGAAGAGCAACATCATAATTTATGGAGCAGGCCAATCAGGTATTATCACCAAACAAGTAATTGATTCATCCGCGAATATGCGTGTGGTCGGGTTTCTTGAAGATGATGATCATAAAACCGGAAAACTCCTGGGAGGGACCATGATATACTCGATCAGGGAGGCTTCTATTGATAACCTGCTGGTTGATTTAAATGTCGATGAGCTTGTGATTACAGTGAAGGATCTTCCGATTGACAGAAAGACTGAGATTGTTGATGCTTGCTTACGAAACCAGATTAAAGTAAGAACAATTCCCCCGATAGAACGATGGGTGAAGGGTGAGCTAAGTCTTAATCAAATTAAAGAGATTAAAATTGAAGATCTCTTGGGCAGAGAGGCAATCAGACTTTCTTTTGAAAATGTAAGCCGTGAATTGGCTGGAAAAATAATTTGTGTTACAGGAGCCGCTGGGTCTATAGGCAGTGAGATCGTGATTCAGATTTTAAATTACAGACCTCAGAAAGTTATCCTGATAGACCAGAATGAATCAGCACTGTATGAATTAGAACGCGAATTGAACCGGTTGCATACGTCCATTGCTGTCTTCCCATACCTGGCAAGCATCACAAACCGGGCTCGCATAAATTCAATTTTTGAGGAGCACAAACCTCAAATCGTGTTTCATGCAGCTGCCTATAAGCACGTTCCAGTGATGGAGAGCAACCCCTATGAGGCGGTACTATGTAATATTATGGGCACCAAGAATCTGGCTGATATTGCTGTAGATTGTCGGGTCGAAAAATTTGTTATGATCTCTACAGATAAGGCAGTGAACCCAACCAATGTGATGGGTTGTTCAAAGCGCATTGCTGAAATTTATGTGCAATCATTAAATAATCACCTGGAGACTATTAGTTCAAGGCATACACTTTTTGTAACGACCCGGTTTGGAAACGTTCTTGGATCGAATGGATCGGTAATCCCATTGTTTAAAAAACAAATACAGGAAGGCGGACCCGTTACGGTTACACACCCTGAGATCACCCGCTATTTCATGACAATTCAGGAAGCGTGTCAATTAGTATTGGAAGCTGGCGCAATGGGAGATGGAGGGGAGGTCTTCATTTTTGACATGGGACGTTCCATTAAAATATTGGACCTGGCAAAGAAGATGGTTCAGCTTTCGGGATTTGAGCCAAACAAGGATATTGAGATTGTGTTTACCGGTTTACGTGAAGGAGAGAAATTGTATGAGGAGTTGCTGAATGACAAAGAGAACACAATACCAACCCACCATCAAAAAATAATGAAGGCAAGGACGATTGAAGTCCCTTACGAAGAAATAAATAAATACGTTGAGTTATTCTGGGATCTGTTGGATGA
>DASTYM010000468.1:0-3370 GCA_035764995.1 Cyclobacteriaceae bacterium
AAAGATAACATCCTGCGTTTATCGATAGTTCGATGTGTCAATATATTTAGTATGAGCAATTAAAATTCTGAATCAGCAGAGTGTAAGTGAATCGACACAAACATGTTGTGGTGAACGTGTTAGCATGCCGGGATTCAATTCAAGCATCAGCAGCTAACAAAATATTATTAAGTCAACGAGTTGAATGGAGCTCTGCCAATTTTGAATTCTAGTACGTTTTGCGGGATTGTTTCAGATATGCTTGCAACTCCTCTTCTGTGTTAATGTTTGTCAGAAGCGAAAGATTTGGAGCTTTCACGAGGCAGATATCATTTTCAATCAGGAATTTCTTCAGACTAACCTGACCGCTATTATAGAAATCAAAAAGCATTGGTTTTGACTTAGCCTCCCAAATAGTAAAGAGCGGTTCAGGTTCCTGGCCGTCTGAATTCAGGAAGCATGTAGCAGTTTTATGATCGTCACGGTGTTTGAAGAGATACTGAATTGCTTTAGAGTCGATATTAGGCATATCAACTGGTACTGTTAACCAATTAACGAGGGGGTCAAAATGAAAGGCACTTAAAATGCCGTTCAGTGGACTGTCCAAATCAAAGTGGTCGGGAATGTTTGTTTGAGAAACTTTCGAGTTTTTTGGTCCCGAAACAAAAACCTGATCGCAAAATGGTTTTAAAAGTTCTGCAAGAAATTCGCGTTGGGGTTTTCCATGGTAATTAATAAGACTCTTGTCTTTCCCCATTCGGGAACTTTTACCACCGCATAAAACCAAACCGTTAATAATCTTACTCATGGAATTCTTTTCCGCAATGTGGGCACTTACGAGTTCTTGGCTTATGCATCATCTCAAAAAACCCAGACGACAAAATACCAGCTGGAAGCGCGAGTAAGCCGAAACCGACAATCGCAAAAACACCACTTAATATTTTCCCGATCGCAGTCAAAGGAACCATGTCTCCATATCCTACTGTAGTAAGTGTTGCTACGCCCCACCACATGGTAGCAGGTATGCTGCTGAACACCTCTGGTTGATACGGGTTCTCAACATAATACATCAGCGATGAAATGATGATAAGGATAAAGAATATGAAGATGATCGTCAGTATGAGTTGTTCTCTGCGGTCATAGATTACTTTCTTAAAGATTTCGAGTGCGTGTAAATAGCGAGCAATCTTAAACATTCTGAAGAGTGCCAGCAATCTAATGACACGGAGAAATCTCAAATCAATTGGTAAAAAGGCAAAGTAAAACGGAGCAAACGATAATAAGTCGATGATAGCAAGCGGGGTCTTGACAAATCTCCATCTGCCTTTCACAGGATGTTCATATCCTTTCTTTTCTATAATGGAGTAAAGCCTGGCTATGTATTCTATGGTAAAAAAGATAACAGTAAAAATCTCAAACTGATCAAATTGTGGTTGATATTCATCATAAACTCCCGGAATTGATTCAATGAGAATAATGACAATGTTGAGCGTGATAATGAGAACAAGAACGATTTCAAATATTCGCTCTAAAATCCCTCCGCCTTTTTCAGTTGGGTCAAGTGTCAGAAAAAGCCTCCTACGAAAAGTCATACTTAATTTCTTTTAAAATCTTTTTTACCTCCGGTTTTCTCCATGAGCTTTATTTCCTCTATAATAATATCGTGCGATAATGCTTTACACATATCATAAATAGTCAGCGCTGCCACACTGGCCGAAGTAAGCGCTTCCATTTCAACACCGGTTTTCCCGGTTATGGTGGCTAGAGTATCGATGACAATCTTGTTGTTTTTTATCCGTATAGCAACCTGACAATTTTCCATACTCAATGGATGGCACAGTGGAATCAACTCAGAAGTTTTTTTTGCCCCCATCACACCTGCAAGGATCGCGGTTTGAAACACTGACCCTTTTTTCGTGATCAACTCCTCATTTTTGATTTGCTCCAAGATCTCTTTGCTCACCTTAATGGTTGCCTGAGCCCTCGCTGTGCGGGGTGTCGCAGCTTTCAATGACACATCCACCATATGGGGATAGCCAGAACGGTCGAGGTGGGTCAATTTTTTTTCTTTCATACGCTGTTACCCACCTTGTATTAAGATCGGTAACGATGTCTTTTTCAAATTTAAATAATAATTTCATGCAATGGTAACAGTAGAGGAGGCCTTTCGGATTATCGGATCAATCATTGCGAAGGTGGACGTTGAAGATTGCAATATTCTTGCTTCAGTGGGTCGCGCGCTAGCAGAACCGGTCTTGGCCGATCGTGATTTCCCTCCCTTTAGCCGGGTTTCAATGGATGGTATTGCTATTGATGTCGGCTCCTTTAAGAATAAGAACCAGCGTTTTTTGATCGAAAATGTTCAAGCTGCCGGTTCACCGCCATCAACCTTAAAAGATAAAAGTGCTTGTATTGAAGTAATGACTGGTGCGGTATTGCCTATCAATACAAATGCAGTGATCAGGTATGAAGACCTGGAGCTTAAAGATGGAACTGCGCAGGTAAAGATCGATCAGATTGAAAAGGGAATGAATATTCACGCGCAGGGGAAAGATGCAAAGCGTGGTGATCAATTGTTGAAACCTGGTCAGGTGATTTCTGCGGCAGAAGTTGCGGTACTTGCTTCAGTGGGTAAGGAGTCAGTCCGTGTATTTGCTTTCCCAAAAACAGCTGTTGTCTCGAGTGGTGATGAACTTGTTGAGATTGCTGATACACCTCAACCTCATCAGATTCGGAAATCTAACACGCACGCCTTGCAGGCCGCGATGTTTGACATAGGTTGGAAGGCAGAATCTTTTCACTTGCTGGATGATCGAGAGTTGGTGAAAAAAAATCTACGAACAATTCTCGAAAATGATAATGTGATCATTTTGTCAGGCGGTGTATCAAAAGGTAAGTTTGATTTTATTCCGGAGGCTCTTGAGGAACTGGGCATTGAAAAACTTTTTCACCAGGTAAGTCAGCGACCGGGTAAGCCTTTTTGGTTCGGAGCATCTTCCGATCGATCCAGAATTGTTTTTGCGCTACCCGGTAATCCAGTCTCTACATTTTTATGTTATCATAAATACATTAAGCCGTGGATATTGAAAAGTTTTGGAGTAGAGCAGGCACCGATAACAGCTCGCTTAACTGCTGATGTAAATTTTGCTATTCCCCTTACTTATTTTTTACAGGTTCGTGCTGAGATCAAGAATGGGGAAATTCTTGCTCATCCCTATGCCGGTGGAGGATCGGGCGATTTTGCCAACCTGAAAGATGTAGACGGTTTTCTTGAATTACCGCTTGATAAAACCACCTTTAGGGCTGGGGAATCCTACCCCTTTATTTCTTTCCGAGTTTAAAGAATAGAGCGTAACTTTACCCCTTAATTACAGGCTTAATCCTGTCTAAT
>DASTYM010000469.1:0-2817 GCA_035764995.1 Cyclobacteriaceae bacterium
ACGAATAACAAATAATTAAGAATCAATGAAAAGGATCATCGTTATTATACTACTAGCCGGTTCAATGGCAACATCCGCTCAAGACAAAAACTGGCAGGGAAAATTTGAACAACTGGGAGAGACGCTGCCAACACCAAATAGTTATCGCACAGCTTCCGGTGCACCGGGAAATGCATACTGGCAACAGCGAGCTGATTATGTTATTGATGTTGAAGTCAACGATGAAACACAAGTACTGACTGGAAAAGAAACAGTCACGTATTTCAATAACTCTCCTGAGGCGCTAACCTATTTATGGTTGCAACTGGACCAGAATTTATTGGCCAAAAACAGTATTGCCTTACAAACTAAAAGAGGGTTAGTGCGCGATTCATTACCCGGACTTTCTGTTTCGAATGTTTTGGGAATTCAGACTGACGACTATCAGGGTGGCTACAACATTAAAAGTGTGAAGGATGCAGCCGGAAATAATTTACCGTATGTGATCAACAACACCATGATGCGGATTGATCTTCCGAAGCCGCTGAAGAATGGAGAGAACTTTGTCTTCTCTGTTGAGTGGAGCTACCATGAATACGATCGTCAGCGTTATGATGAGCGCGGTGGTTACGAGTTCTTCCCGGAAGACGGGAATTATGTTTACACATTCGCGCAATGGTTTCCTCGCATGTGTGTGTTTGATGATTACGAAGGCTGGCAAAACAAACAATTCCTTGGACAAGGAGAGTTTACGTTGACTTTTGGAAACTACAAGGTTCGCATTACCGTTCCTTCTGATCACATTGTTTCTGCCACAGGTTGGTTGCAAAATCCGAAGACGGTACTTACTAAGCAGCAGCAGGAGCGTTTTGCGCAAGCTCAGAAAACCTTTGACAAACAAGTATTTATCGTTACCGAAGACGAGGCTCGCAAAAAAGAAAAAGAACGCTCGAAGAAAAAATCAACGTGGGAGTTCAGTGCAGAGAACGTACGCGATTTTGCTTTTGCATCTTCCCGTAAATTTATTTGGGATGCACAAGCTGTGAAGACAGGAGAAAAAAACACGCTTGCACAGTCGCTATATCCAAAAGAGGGAAATCCACTTTGGGCTAATGAATCCACGAAAGCAATTAAAAATGCACTCGAGATTTACTCTGCTCGCACATTTGAATATCCTTACCCCACTGCCATCTCAGTTCACATGGCCAATCAGGGAATGGAGTATCCTATGATTTGCTTCAACGGTGAACGTCCTGATAAAAACGGAAAGTTCTCGCAGCAAACACTGATTGGTTTAGTAAGTGTGGTGGTGCACGAAGTTGGCCACAATTATTTTCCGATGATTGTGAATTCAGATGAACGTCAATGGTCGTGGATGGATGAAGGACTCAACACCTTCCTCGAAAAAGAAACGATTCAAAATCGCTACAAGGAATTAAACTACTCTTGGGGAACTCCGAAGAGTGTTTCTAATTTCATGAAAGGCGATAAGAGCCAGATGCGTCCGATCATGTCATCTTCTGATAACATTCGTGAACGCGAATTTGGAATGAATGCATATGGAAAACCTTCGGCCGCTCTTACAGTGTTGCGCGAAACCGTGATGGGTCCTGAACTCTTCGACAAAGCATTTAAAGAGTACGCACAGCGCTGGATGTTCAAACATCCGAAGCCTGCAGATTTCTTCCGCACAATGGAAGATGCATCCGGTGTCGACCTCGATTGGTTCTGGAGAGGTTGGTTCTATGGAACGGAACATGTTGATGTTGATCTTGCTGAAGTGAAATGGTACACACTTAAAACACCATCGTCAACGTTGGAAGGGAAAAATGCAAAGGCTAAAACGGGAGATTTAAATGCCTCGAAAGGAAATGCCAATGACTTCAGTGGTGGACCTCAGCCTTTCACTGTATTGAATTCACCTCCGGCAGCATCAGAGTTCAGAAGCATCTTTGATGACAATGCTGCACGGAAGCAGCTCGAAGGAAAAAATCTCTATGAGATCAAGTTTAAAAATACCGGAGGACTTATTACTCCTTTGATCATTCAGTGGGTATACAAAGACGGGTCATCCGAAACAGAAACTATTCCCGCTGAGATCTGGCGAAAAGATGAGCGTGAAGTCACCAAGGTTTTCATCAAAGAGAAAGAGGTTGTGAACATTCTACTGGACCCTAATTTTGGATCAGCTGATGTGAACATGAATAACAACGTATTCCCCAAAAGAGCTACTGAATCAAAGTTTGATCAGTTTAAGAAAGTAAACTAGTATGTCGTGATTTGGATCCGTGGGATATTGGAATGACAGGATTAGCTTGTACGAGCTTTCTCGGTTACCTTTGACAGGTTAACTGATTAAGTTTATCCCCTGTTTCAGTAAAACTAAACAACCCCTGAATATGAAAAAGACCCTTAAAATTATGGGGCTGCTATTCATTACAGCGGCCTTTGTAACCTGCGATGCACTGGAGGAAGCGGATGACGTTACCTTCGATTCGAGCCTGGAAATAATCTTTATGGCTGATGAAAACGGCAACGGTACCGGTGTTGCCTATGACGATTTGCAGACACTTGACTTTGCAGGCAATACTGATATTGCCCCTTATCTGGACAAAATTAAGGACATTGAAGTGACGCGAGTCACCTATCGCATTACCGGATATCTGGAAGATCCAATGGCCGACCCTCCCTGTACCAATGTTGTTATGACAAATGGTTTTGCAAAATTCGGCCAAGTAGGTACCACCGAAGAAATCGAGTTAGGAAGTTATGCTGCTACGGCAGCGGGTGTGAATCTTCAGACAACTACAGCAGAAACTGACCTGACGATTAACACTG
>DASTYM010000470.1:0-2131 GCA_035764995.1 Cyclobacteriaceae bacterium
GTGTACCGTCATAAGAATACCCATTGGATGAGTATTCAACATCAAAAAGGTTATTCACCAACAGACTTAATTCAAGTGCTTTTATTTCCTTGAATTGGAACGCATAGTTAAACCGGAGATCATTGATAAAATAACTATCGAGCATCAAACTTTTCGTTTGGGTGTTGTCGAGATATTGCTCGCCTACGTATTTTGAAAGCAACGTTGCCTGAAAATTCCGGAACACAGTCCAACTTAATTGGCTTCCGGCAATCCAACCGGGAGAAAGAATAATGGTTGTGTTTTTCGTGCTGGAAAGATCGGCCTCGTCTACCACATAGTCTTTATTTTTATTGATGCTTCCCGTTATGTTGGCGTTCCAGGTTAACTTATCATTAAACCGAATAATGCCCGAGAGCTCAATCCCTGTCCGGTAACTTTTGCCAACGTTCGCCCTGATTGGGTTACCAACATTATCAAGTTCGCCTGTGAGCACCAATTGATCGTGGTAATTCATCAGGTAATAATTTACTTCCAGGTTATACTTACCTGTGTTCCTTCTCCATCCCGCCTCAATGTTGTCGAGTCTCTCAGGTTTTGGTTTTTTATCACCATCAACGTAATCGGTGCGGTTGGGTTCGCGATTCGCTACGGCATAGGAAGTATACAGAACATTTCCATTGCTAAGGGTATAACTAACACCGGCTTTTGGATTGAAGAAATTCAGATTGTCTTTGAAGCTATAGGGAATCAAATCGTCATCAGTCCCAGCTGTTTCGTAATCAACATGACGATATTGAAGATCGACAAATGCATTCAGCCTGGACGAGAATGCATAGTTCCATTTCACGTACATATTAAAGTCATTCTTCTGCGACTCTCCGTCATAATAGTGCTGACGGATGGTAGAATTAGAGGCATACTGAGCCCAAATGATTTCTCCAAAGTGTTTTGCATCGGCATATTGATTATAGCCACCACCAATACTTAAGGCTGTTTTGTTTTTCTCATAGTTCAATGAGAAAGTTGTTCCGTAAAATTTATTGTCCAGCCACTTACGAACAATGAAATCGCCATAGGTGAGTGTAGAATCTCCAAGCGTGATATCGTCCAAACCTAATTCAGCAAAAGGTTTTGCTTGTTTGTATTGTTCATAGTAACCACGGCCATATGTATAGTGTAACGAAACATTTGCATTCCATGAATCACTCAGTCGTTGCGTTAAATGAAGTTGTGCATGATCCTGTCGGTAATCATCCACTTCATTATCGTAATAACCAATTACATTCCAGTTCTCATCATACAAAGCGCCAGCCGAGTTAAATGTTCGATTCGTTTTCATAGTCGCTTCGTCATTACCATTCCATGACTGATACGTTTTTTCATGGCCGCCAAAAAATATTCCTTTCAGAATTGTTTTATCGCCATAATATCCTCCACTCAAGTAATAAGAGGTTAAATCGGAAGAAGCGCGATCAACATAACCGTCAGAAGTAATTCTGGAAGCACGTCCGTCAAATGACCATCGATTATTAATTAATCCTGTTCCTGCCTTTACGGTATAGCGGTGCGAGTTGAATGAACCTGCTCCTATCATCATCTCTGCATACGGATCGCGTTGCTGCGAAATGGTTTGAACGTTTACGCTTCCACCAAAAGAGCCCGCACCATTCGTTGATGTTCCTACACCTCGTTGCACCTGCACACTTTGGGTTGAAGAAGCAATGTCTGGGATGTTTACCCAAAATGTTCCTTGTGATTCACTGTCGTTGTACGGAATACCGTTGATTGTAACATTGATCCGGGTAGCATCGCTTCCGCGAATGCGTAATCCCGTATAACCGATCCCTGCACCTGCATCAGAAGTTGTTACTAACGAAGGCGTCCAATTCAATAGAACCGGCATGTCTTGTCCGAAATTTTGTTTCTGCAAAGCCCGGCCGCTGATATTGGTAAACGTTGTTGGGGTTTTTTCATTGGCACGAGTGGCGTACACAATTACTTCATCGGTGAGTTGAACAGATTCTGTCATTATAATTTCAAATACAGTATCCTGGTTTAACTGCACGTTTTCTACTTTGTCTTCGTATCCAAGAAAATGAATCCGCAACGAGTACTCTCCTGCTGCCAACTTCTCGAATCGAAAATTTCC
>DASTYM010000471.1:0-4831 GCA_035764995.1 Cyclobacteriaceae bacterium
TTATTGTTCCTGAGCATGCAGATAATTTCTATATTACCTGACCATGTTCGCCTTCATTCTTTAAAATTGTTGGAGACCCGCGACTCTTATGCAGAGTGGTCAGCGTGAGATTTTTTTTGCTTTAGCATTCTTCAGGAAAGTTTGACCTTTAACAAGGTCATTGGCCAATCCTTGCACGGTCGTTTCCTTCATCACTTTTCGCAGATGGTCTTTGTAAGCCTTAATTTCACCGTGTATCGGACACGGGTATTTATCCGAACATTCTTTCAATCCCAAGGCACAGGTATGCAACACGTCATCGCTCCCATCGATTGCCGTTACAATGGAATTGAGAGCGATCGGTTTTGATTTTGGGTCAATAAAAAAACCACCGTTTGGCCCTTTAATGGATGAAATAATTCCCTCTCGAGTCAGGGTCTGAAGTATTTTCGCGGTAAACGGAAGGGGCGCATCAATTTCTCTAGCAATTTCAGGGATTCCCAGGCGGGAGCCATTGACACTTTTGATGGAAAGGTAAAGAACAGCCCTCAGGGCATACTCACAAGCTTTTGAAAACATGGGTTACTTTTTCTGCCAACTAATTACAAAAAATTCACGGCCTCTACAACCACATCATGCTGCATGAGCCTTGCTTAAAAACTCCTCAAGCAATGTATTTAAATGACGCTCGGCTTCATTAAGGCCATCGTCCAGTTTACTTTTCAACGAAGTAACTTCTTCATTTACCTGGTTAGCAAGCTTCCGGTAATAGGCGATACCGTTAACCAGATTTTCATGAAAATTCTGAATATATGATTTTCGTTTGTGGTCAATCAAATCACGTGTTTCGGCCAAGAGCTCGCTCCAGTAATCGACATAGAGCAGGAGTTCTTTGATAAACATATGAGGGCGGTCCATGTGTTGAATGATATTTGTTCGTCCGTAAATATGATCAACCATTTTTCGTAACGATACAATTTCCGTGAAATAGGCAATATTTGGACCAGGACAAATGTTTACAGCCTCCAGTTTTTTAAACGGCTTCAAGTTGTATTTTTTAACAGCCGCATTGCTTAACCCGATGCACAAGCATTCCTTATCCAGCACATTCTGTAACTGTCTCTTGTAGTCGGCTTCGGGTAGGTTTAATGATTGCAATTGTTCAATCTTCTTTTTTTGGTATGATTGCGATGCTGTACAAATCGGTTCTTTGGTGAACTCCGTGTTGGACACTAAATATTTTTCGGTGCACGGACTACCCGGCATACCCTTCTGGATTCGGGCCAGTTTTTCATTTTCACCCGATGTTCCTTTCAGGTAAAAGAAACGAACACCCAGGGGAGAATTTTTACTAAGCACAACATCATTTTCCTTTGCCTGACTGAGCAATTTTAAGGTGGGATCATCCACGTTGGTAGCTTCGGGAACAAGCAAGAAAGGAGTGCCCCAACCTGTACTATCGATGTTATAATGGCTACGCAAAAACTCATCCTCATCGTGCGTGCCAATACCCCCCTGTACGGTAATCCTCAACGGAAGTGTTTGTTCAAAGCCAGATTTACCCTTTGCCTTTAGTCCCTGATTGTAGAGATCAAACAAGGTAGTCACCAATTCTGACCTCTTATTTTTAAATTCCTCAAGAATGGGGCCTAATAGGAAACCATCGGTAGCGAAAGCGTGCCCACCGCAATTCAGGCCCGATTCAATTCTGAATTCACTAACCCACAGTCCTTTCTTCGCTAGCATTTTTCCCTGGATCAGGGCCGAACGGTAGTCTGAAACTTTGATCACAATTTTCTTTTCAAATGCACCGCTGCTGTTGGCATCAAACGCGCTGAGTTTCTCCATGTAATTAAACAGACGGGGGTTCATACCAGCAGAAAGAATGATGGAAGAATTCGAAAGGTCGCTCATCGCATAACCCCGCAAAGCTGCTACCGCATCGGAACCGTCTTCAATAATGTTTCCTTGTTTGTCCGTATTGTTTTTATCCAACTTCGTCATGATGTTTACATCAATACTTCCCGGAATAACATGCACTCGTAACCAGTTTTCCAGTTGGGCTTTGTCTTCGGGATTACGTAACTCCATCATCTGTGTATAGATGTGCTTCAGGTCACTTTCTTCGGGAAGCATCTCAAAGTATTTACAGATTTCCGAGCCCGGACTGAAGGGTAAGTTCCTCAATTCCTCAGCTTGCTTTTTTACAATCCGGTTAACTAGGTTCAGGTAATCGGTTATGCGTCTGGCGCGATAGTCGGTTTCCTTACTGGTTATCGGGTGACAAGGCTCGCCCAGTTGCCCATAATGGTAACTGCGCATTTTTTCTACCAGGTTGTCCTCAATAATGGAAATAACCGAATTGATTCCAAACCGGGCTACTTTGACTGGAGTGTCGATGGTAAAGGCCAGCCCCATCACCGGAATGTGAAAAGTGTGAAACGTGTCGGTGTGCATGATGATCATTAATTAGTCGACACAAAAGTAGAATAAATAGAGGACAAATAAGTCTTTTAATACTAACTTCTTAGTAATTTTGAGCCAACCAACATACGTTAGGTTAAAACATCAAAGAATTCAAAAAAAAACTAAAAACGATGGAATCATATTATTACGAAGTAAATATTAATTGGAATCAGGATAGGAAGGGCATGATGTGCTCGCCAGATGTTAATCCGACAATGGGTGAAAATGGCTGCCTTGAAGTAGCTACACCACCCCAGTTTAACAAAGGCATTGCGGGCATTTGGTCACCCGAACATTTGTTCACGGCTGCAGTGAGCAGTTGCCTCATGACCACTTTTTTGGCAATAGCGGAGGCGTCAAAACTGGAGTTTACCGGATTTCAGTGTGCATCAAAGGGGAAACTGGAACAAGTAGAAAATAAATTCCTGATGACCGAAGTGATTCTCGAGCCTACTGTAACCATTGTTCGTGAACAAGATCGCGAACGAGCACTACGGGTTTTACAAAAATCGGAGGCAGCTTGTCTTATATCCAACTCAATAAAATCAAGTGTCAGGATGACGCCACGGATTCTTGTGAAAGCAGTAGTTGGCTTATGATTAACGCTTTCATCCCATGCAAAAAAAAAGCATAACACAAATTAAGATTGCGGTCATTATTATTTACATAACGGCTTTTTCATTTAAGGCTACTGCCCAATTTACTGTTGGTGGACAATTATTACAACGTGCTGAATACCGGAACGGCTACGGCAAATTAATCGAGGAAAGCCAAAAGGCAGCTTTCTTTATCGGGCAGCGGGCACGAATTCATGTTCAGTATGACCATGAGAATGTTAAGTTTTATATGAGTATTCAGGATATCCGCACCTGGGGCAGCACAAGCCAAGTGAAAGAGACCGATAATTTCCTTTCTGTTCATGAAGCGTATGCTGAAATACCTTTCGGTGAAAACTGGAAAGCTAAAGTAGGAAGGCAGGAATTGAATTACGACAATGTACGATTTTTAGGAAATCTCGATTGGGCCTTACAGGCAAGAGCGCACGACTTTGCCTTAGTCAAATATGAAAAGGATGAAATGAAGTTTCATTTTGGAGCGGGCTACAACCAGGTAAAAGAATCGCTGGTTAATCAACCCTATACCATTCCCAATCAATACAAATCAGCACAAATATTCAGGGTTGAAAACCAATGGAGAAATGTTAAGGTAAGTATATTGTTTTGGAACAACGGATTGGCGCAGTTAACACACGATACGCTCGGAAATGTTACCAACGAAACCGTTCGTTACTCACAAACCCTTGGAATTCCCACCTTACAATATACAGCAGGTCAATTCACGCTCTCAGGATTTTATTATGTCCAGTTTGGGCGAGACGTTACTAACAAGAAAATAAAGGCGTACGATCTGAGTGCACAAGCCACCCATAAAATTACGTTTGATGAAGAGAAAGGTTCTAAATTTCAAATCATGCTTGGCTTCGAGATTCTCTCAGGCACCTCACAGCAACCTTCTGATAATATTAATCATTCTTACAATCCATTTTACGGAACCAATCATGCACACAATGGTTACATGGATTTCTTTTATGTTGGAAACCGGTATTTGAATACGGTTGGTTTGCAGGATTATTTTGTACGCCTGTGCTATGACCGCAACAATAAATTTTTCATATCCTTAAATGCACACCATTTTTTAGCTGCTGCTGATGTGTATGACGGAACAGAAAAACTAAGCAATGCACTGGGTACCGAAATAGACTTTACATCCGGCTACATATTGAATGATGTTGTGTCATTACAATTGGGTTATTCACAATTTTTTGTCAATACCACATTTAAGCATGTACAGGGAGTTAGTGATCCTTCATCGGTACAAAATTGGGGATATGTAGCTTTGATGTTGCGCCCTGGTATGAAAAACAGGTTTGTAGGGCTGCTGTTTTGAAGCTTGAAAAACTGCTGTATATGACAAATGTCATGTTGACGAATCCTCAGGATTAGTATTTTTATAAAATGAAGCCAACATTGTCCGACATACTTCTGGGCAAACTGAAGAAGTACACTGCTGATTTATTCCCTGGTTATTTCGCTTTGACAATGGCTACCGGTATTGTTTCAATAGCTTGTTACCTTGCAGGGATACCAATTGTTGGGGAAGGGTTGTTTTATCTAAACATTATCTTCTATGGTATCTTGTGGGTGTTGCTGCTGTGCCGCCTACTGTTTTATTTTCAAAATTTCAGAAAAGATTTCTCTGATCATGCGCGTGGTTCAGGCTTTCTTACGGTGGTAGCTGGCACGAATGTGCTGGGAACTCAATTTGTTGTTATCGGACATAACTATGAGATCGCTGTCCTACTCTATTATGTTGGAATAGTTTTGTG
>DASTYM010000472.1:0-12641 GCA_035764995.1 Cyclobacteriaceae bacterium
CTTGATCACGAACCGATCCCCCCGGCTGAATCACTGCCTGAATTCCCTGCTGGTGGGCAATCTCCACACAATCGGCAAACGGAAAGAACGCATCAGAGGCCATCACGGCTCCCTGTAATGAAAAACCAAAACTTTTAGCTTTCTCAATCGCCTGTTTGAGTGCATCTACCCGCGAAGTTTGCCCTACACCACTCGCCAGTAACTGACCCTCTACTGCCAATACAATGGTGTTGGACTTGGTATGCTTGGCAATTTTACCTGCAAACAACAACGCCTCCACTTCTGATGCTGACGGGGCACGCTTGGTAGCCACTTTCAAATCTTCTTTCGAATCGGTTTTCAGGTCATGGTCTTGTTCGATCACGCCATTGAGCAGGCTCTTGAACTGAATTTTTTCTTTGAGCTGACTCTTCTGTAAAAGAATCATCCGGTTCTTCTTCGATTTCAACAGTTCCAGGGCATCTGCTTCGTAGCCTGGAGCGATTAAAATTTCAAAAAACAGTTTATTGATTTCTTCCGCTGCTGCGAGATCAACTTTCTTGTTGGTAGCGAGCACGCCTCCGAAAGCCGAAACAGTATCAGCCTGAAAAGCTTTGAGATAGGCATCTTTCACGGTAGAACCGGTTGCTACACCGCAAGCATTCGTATGCTTGATAATTACAAATGCAGTGCTGTTAAATTCCTGTACAAGGTTTACAGCAGCATCAACATCAACCAGGTTATTGTATGAAAGTTCCTTGCCGTTTAGTTGTTCAAAAATTTCTTCGAGGTTTCCGAAAAACTTTCCTTGTTGATGTGGGTTCTCTCCATACCGAAGTGTTCTTCCTGTTTGAATGCTTCTCTTGAAAGACGAGATTTCTGAGCCCGAATTGAAATAATTAAAAATTGCTGAATCGTAATGCGATGTTACATCAAATGCCATCGCAGCAAAGTACCTGCGATCGGAAAGATCCGTTGAGCATTTTTTGGTTTCCAGCAGTTGTTGGAGTTCGCTGTACTGATTCCTGGAAGCAACAATAATCACATCGTTGAAATTTTTGGCTGCTCCGCGGATCAGTGAAATTCCTCCAATGTCAATCTTCTCAATGATATCTGCCTCACCCAAACCCTCTCCTGGGGAGAGGAATTTGGCTACCGTTTCCTCAAACGGATACAAATCAACAATCACCAGATCGATGGCTGGGATTTTGTATTCAGTCGCTTGTTTCACATCGCCTGAATCTTCTCTTCGGTACAGAATGCCTCCGAAGATAGCAGGGTGCAACGTTTTTACTCTTCCGCCAAAAATGGATGGATACCCGGTAAGCTTCTCAACGGGTGTCACCTTGTAGCCAAGCTTTTCAATAAACTCTTGCGTTCCACCGGTCGACACAAATTCAACACCTGCTTTACCTAAAATATGAACGATGGGTTCGAGATTGTCCTTGTAAAAAACTGAAATTAAGGCTCGGGTGATCTTGACGTTTGACATGCTTTTGCGGGAGGTTTAAGAAACCGCAAAAGTAAAGACAATTCAAGATTCAAAATTCAAAATTTTGAATTTTAAATTGTGAATTACTTGCGATTAGCAAGGTATACCCCACCAATGATCGTTGCCATGCCGGCATAATGACCAGCATACAAGTGTTCACCATCAAATACACCCCACATCACAGCCACAATGGGAATGAGGTAGGTCACTGAACTGGCAAAAATGGGTGAGCTCATTTTAATCAGTTTTGTAAACAACAGGGTGGCAACCGAAGT
Organism: Cyclobacteriaceae bacterium; assembly: GCA_035764995.1. Lineage (GTDB taxonomy): Bacteria > Bacteroidota > Bacteroidia > Cytophagales > Cyclobacteriaceae > UBA2336. The sequence goes on from DASTYM010000472.1 coordinate 1,747, forward strand.
ACTCATAATGCCAAGCAAAACAATATACCCACAAGCGGCCCATGCGCCTGGCACTTCCGCCAGGTTCGTAGCAAAATCGGTGAATATGAAAAGATAAGTAATCGCCAAAGGTCCTATAAATAATAGAGCAAGACTGGTGATGGTCATCGAACTCAGGCCGGAGAGCTGGAATTTCAAAAAATTCGCAGCGCATCCATAGCAAATACAGGCCACCAAAATCAGTAATGCAAAATAATTGACCCCTCCCAACTGGCCACCGCTGCGAGCCATAATTAGCAACATTGTTCCAACCAAGCTTAATAAAAGTCCGATGGCTGCAATCGGTTTGAATTTTTGTTTAAAGACAATAACGCCAACGATCAGTGTAAAGATTGGTGTTAGTGAGTTCAGCACTCCTGCGATCGAGCTCTCCATTCTGGTTTGCGCTGTCGCAAACAAAAACGCTGGAATAAATATGCCCAACATACCGTAAGTAAAGGGTTTCCAATATTGTTCTTTCGGCAGGGATTTCAGATTAGAAAACGCAAAGGGTAATAATACTACACAAGCAGCTGTTACCCGCAACGCCCCAACTTCATCGGGAGAGAACACGAGTAATCCTCGCTTCATTAAAATGAAAGATGTTCCCCAAATAAGGGCAAGGACAATCAGGAGGAAGACTGCAGTGAAGCGTGAGTTGTCAGACATTGGAGGGTAGAGTTTGTATGCTGTTGCTAACTGAAAATTGGGTGTTTATGTTCCAGAAACAAACCCGATTCTTGCTTTATTTTTTTAAAGCTAAGCTGATACGACCAAGAATAAGAGAAGTGATTCGGTTGGATAGGCTATTGGCTACACTGGTTAAAGTCAAAGTGGTTTATTTTCGAAAAGTCAAATTCTCCCTTGCTGATGTGTACGACATCCAGTGGGTCAGTCATATTATATAAGGTTCCCTCAAATGAACCCTTTATTCCGATAAGTTCACTACCCCCTTTCTGATAGAATTTATTGATAGTCACCGTGAACAGATTTTCATTCAACTTATTCTGATAAATTCTTTTTCCGTTTGCATCGTTAACCGTGAGCCTTGCGAAGGAGTCAGAATCCTTGAAGGCTCCGTCAACCGTATAGGTACCAATTTGGTTTGCGCCCATAATCTGAAATTGAAAAAAATTCTCACTGTTGAGTGATGCAACTGCCTGAGGGTCTCTATAGGCTTTAACGTGATAGACATAAGTCTCATCACCCTGAACAGAAACCCATTTTGACATTTGACATTGAAACGTACTGGTACACGCATCTATCTCGGATGGGGTCCAGACCTGATCGTTCAAGGTCATCTCGAAATCGTTTAGTCTTTCAGTTTTATCTGCATTTTCGAAATCTCCCTCGCAGGAAACCATCAAAAGAAGGCCAGCAATAAGGCTAGCAATAACCCGAAGTCTGTTCATTGTCTTCAATTATTTCCAGATTATTAAAGTTAAGCAAATTCCTCGCTAAAACTTTCCGTTATCTCATTCAAAATGGCATAAATTTCAGATACGTCCATTGTTTCCACTAAACGTGTTCTGAAAGGCTTGAAGTTTGGAAGGCCTTTGAAGTAGTTGGTGTAATGCCTTCTCATTTCCAGCACACCCACACGATCGCCTTTCCAACGAATGGAAAAGTCGAGGTGCTTTTTCGTTACACGAACGCGCTCTGCAACATCAGGTTGTGCAGGACGCTCTCCATGTTGCATATAATATTTGATCTCGTTGAATATCCAAGGATAACCGATAGACGCACGACCAATCATCACACCATCAACTCCGTACCTGTTTTTGTATTCCAACACTTTCTCCGGTGAGTCCATGTCTCCGTTTCCGAAGATTGGGATATTCACGCGTGGATTTTCCTTTACTCTTCCAATCAATGTCCAGTCGGCAGCGCCTTTGTACATCTGTGAACGGGTGCGGCCGTGAATGGTGAGTGCTTTAATTCCAACATCCTGCAAGCGTTCCGCGACTTCCAAAATGTTTTTGGTGTTGTCATCCCACCCCAGGCGAGTCTTTACAGTCACAGGCAGATGTGTTGCCTTCACAACAGCTTCAGTCATTTTTACCATCATCGGAATATCCTGCAACAGCGCAGCACCTGCTCCACGGCAAGCGACTTGCTTCACCGGGCAACCGTAATTGATATCGATCAAATCGGGATTAACCTGTGTAGCAATCTCGGCCGATTGTTTCATGTGATCAACATCGCTACCGAAAAGCTGCACACCGATGGGGCGTTCGTATTCAAAAATGTCGAGTTTCTGACGGCTCTTGACTGCATCACGGATCAGACCTTCGGAAGAAATAAATTCGGTGTACATCATGTCGGCTCCGTTTTCCTTGCACACAGCACGGAAAGGCGGATCACTCACGTCCTCCATAGGAGCGAGCAGCAGAGGAAAATCTCCCAGTTCGATGTTACCAATTTTAACCATGAAGCGGTTTTTTACGCTAAAAACTCACATTTAAACCGCAAAGATAATACACAATTCGCAGGTTTTGCAGACTTTTGAGCCCCACGCCTTTTCCTGCCCATTGGCAGCCAAGCGAGCTGGAAATGAAATTATGACCGAACGCACCCAATCCCTTGTTTCAGATCGTGAGCCTGTTCTCTCTCTGTTTTTTATCCTACTCGTTGTATTGATCGGATTTCTGTTTATCGGTCCCCTGGTTGGACTTGGAATCAGCGCTCTGTTTTATGAAGGCAACCTACTCGTTGACCTTCAGGATCCGAATGCTTCCATGTTTCTACCACTGATGGTTATGCAAGGAATTACCAGTTTAATTGGGTTGATTATCATTCCGCTTCTCTACATAAAATTTATTGAACATAAGCCCATCACACCTTTCTTCCCTCGCGAAAAGGAAATCACAAAGGTATTAACCATCATACCGATCCTTGGAATTTGTTTCCTCGTGGCCATCTCTCCTATCACAGAATGGAATATGCATTTTCAGTTTCCTGAATTTATGAAGGAGTTTGGTGACTGGGCGCGAATACAGGAAGATAAATTGATGGAGATGACCAAGGTTCTTACCAACTTTAACGCTCCTGCTGAATTTGTGATAGGCCTGCTTGTGGTTGCGGTTCTTCCCGGGATTGGTGAAGAACTTGTTTTCCGCGGGCTGATTCAGAATGAACTTTGGCGCGGAAGTAAAAACATTCATGTGGCGATCTGGGTCTCTGCATTTTTGTTCAGTGCTATTCACATTCAATTCTTCGGCTTCGTGCCCCGCTTGTTACTGGGTGCATTGTTCGGATACTTATACTATTGGTCGGGGAATTTGCTCATTCCCATGGTTGCGCATTTCTTTCATAACGGTTTCACCCTGACCATGATTTACATGTATAACATGGGGTCAACGAGTTTTAATATTGATAGCGAAGAATCTGCACCGCTGCTTTTGGTAGCCTTATGTGGTGTGGCTACCTTTGCGCTACTGTATTACTTCAGGAGAAATTACATATCGCAACCTAGTTCATCGTGACGCAACCTTTATCGAAATACAATAATTTAACGCAGCGACTGATTACCGGTATTCTTGGATCGGCAGCTGTTATTGCAGGGGTCATCTATAGTGAGTGGATTTACTTTGGCATTTTCTTTTTCGTTTGCCTCTTCTCGTTGCGCGAATTCTATCAATTATCAGGATTAGACGGGATGATACCTTTAAAAGTATTGGGAACTATCATTGGACTTGTCGTTTTTTCGCTGTCATTCTTTATTGAAAAGGAGACAATTTCTCACAAATATTATTTTCTCATTTTTCCATTGGTCGCAATTGTTTACCTCATTAAGCTCTATAAGAAAACAGAGCACAAACCATTTACGAACATTGCTTTTACTTTTTTGGGTGTGTTTTATGTAGCCATGCCGTTTGCGTTGCTAAACCATGTTGCCTTTGAAGAATCGATCACCGGCACAGGTGCTCATTATAATTATGAAATCATCTTAGGCTGCTTTTTGATTTTATGGGCCAGCGACACAGGTGCATATTTCGCGGGAACGTTATTTGGAAAACATAAATTATTTGAACGCATCTCGCCAAAAAAATCGTGGGAAGGCTTTTGGGGCGGTGCAGCATTGGCAATTGTTATCACCTATGTCCTCACTCTTTATTTTCACAGCTTATCATTAGTAGATTGGATGATTGTAAGTTTGATCATTATTATCGGTGGAACCTTTGGCGACCTGGTTGAATCGCTGCTCAAGCGAAGCATTGAAATTAAAGATTCAGGAACCAGTCTTCCCGGGCACGGTGGTTTCCTGGATCGCTTTGACGGGCTCCTGATTTCTGCTCCTTTTATAGTAGCCTACCTCGAAATTTTTTAAGAGGTAATCATTTCTTACCAGGTATGGATTTTCAGCAAAAGAAACATGCTGAAAGGTGAATTTATCTATCTTTGCAACCGTTTTCTACCAGTAGAATTAACCAAAATTCAATTTTTCATGGGTTATATAGAACCGGCTCCCCTTTTAGACAAAGAAAATCCATTTGAAGCTATGATTTCGCGCTTTCGCGTGGCATCGCAAATGCTCGGATTAGAAGAAGAAGTTTACAATGTGTTGAAGTCGCCTGCCCGCCAGGTGATCGTGTCATTGCCTGTTACAATGGATGATGGCAGCATTAAAGTATTTGAAGGGTACCGCGTGGTGCATTCTACGATCCTGGGTCCTTCGAAAGGTGGTATCCGCTACGACACCCATGTTAACCTGGATGAAGTAAAAGCACTCGCGGCCTGGATGACCTGGAAGTGTGCGGTTGTTGATATTCCATACGGTGGAGCAAAAGGTGGTATCACCTGTAACCCGCGTGAAATGTCGGCCGGAGAAATTGAGCGTTTAACACGCGCTTACACCAGTGCGATGATTGATGTGTTTGGACCTGATCGTGATATTCCTGCTCCTGATATGGGAACCGGTCCTCGTGAGATGGCTTGGTTGATGGACGAATATTCTAAAACACAAGGTATGACAGTGAACGCAGTTGTTACTGGTAAACCAATTGTATTAGGTGGTTCATTAGGAAGAACAGAAGCAACCGGTCGCGGTGTAATGGTTTCTGCATTGGCTGCAATGGAGAAATTAAAAATCAATCCATACAAAGCTACGTGCGCTGTTCAGGGATTTGGAAACGTAGGTTCATGGGCTGCAAAGTTGTTAGCTGAAAGAGGATTGATTGTACAAGCAATCAGTGATCTTTCCAGCGCCTACTACAATGAGAAAGGTATTGACATTGAAGCTGCTGTAAAATATCGAGATAGCAACAAGGGTTCACTCGAAGGATTTAACGGTGTCGAGAAAATTAAAGGATCTGAGATTCTCACACTTCCTGTGGATGTGTTGGTTCCTGCCGCTACTGAAGATGTGATCACTGCCAACAATGCTCCGAACATCAAAGCAAAATTGATTGTAGAAGGTGCCAATGGTCCAACCTCATCAAAAGCTGATGCCATTATCAATGACAAAGGAATTATGGTGGTACCTGATATTTTAGCTAACGCAGGTGGTGTAACAGTTTCTTATTTCGAGTGGGTGCAAAACCGTTTGGGATACAAGTGGGATGCTGAACGCGTAAACCGCAGATCAGATCGTATCATGAAAGATGCGTTCAACAACGTATTCAAAACTTCACAAGATTATAAAGTACCGATGCGTATCGCTGCTTACATGGTGGCGATTGATAAAGTAGCGAAGACCTATAAGTACCGCGGAGGATTCTAAAAATTGGTTGCCAGTCGCCAGTTTCCAGTTGCAGGTTTAAAACCCACTGGAAACCGGTGGCCGGAAACCGGAAACCAAAAAGACATGACAATTCACAAAGAAGGAAGAACACTATTGTTTGTATTACTGCTAGTATTCGTTGGAATCATTTACGGTTTTCAATATTTTTTACCGGAAGCAGTTGTACTTCGCAACATAGTCATTGGTGTGCTGATTGTGTTCTACCTGATCGTATTGCAGTTTTTCAGAAATCCGGTTTTCACGGTTGCTAAAAATGAAAAACAAATCATCGCTCCCGCTGAAGGGAAAGTTGTAGTAATCGAAGAAGCAGAAGAGCCAGAATACTTTAAAGGAAAAAGAAAACAGATCTCGATTTTCATGTCACCTTTCAACGTGCACGTGAATCGTATGCCAGTAGGCGGATCAATCAGTTACTATAAGTACCATCCTGGAAAATATCTGGTAGCGTGGCATCCAAAGTCAAGTACCGAAAATGAAAGAACAACTGTAGTTGCTAAAATGGGCAACGGCACGGAAGTTCTTTTCCGACAGATTGCCGGAGCGTTGGCGCGTAGAATCAAATGCTATGTTCAACAAGGTCAGCAACTGGAACAAGGCCAGGAGTTCGGTTTCATTAAATTCGGTTCACGTGTTGACATCTTCGTACCGTTGAATGCTACGGTAAAAGTGAACATTGGCGACAAAACCTATGGTGGCAAGACCGTCATTGCTGAATTATAATCTGCTCATTTAGTCTGCAATCGCTGTTTTTAAAGGTAAAGGGTTAACGGATAGTCGTTACACCATCATCATTTCGTACCTTTGAAGTTCAGGTTTTTCTTCCTTTCTTAGAAAACTAGAAAAGCCCTTAAACCAGCTAGATGACCAAAATAACCCCGAAGTTTGCACGCGGCCAGGCCGAGTTCTTTATTACGCTCACGCAACGTGTGAATGGCTATTTCACTTCCAACAACATTACACGCACAGCCAACACCGAAATGGTGATTAAAACTGTGTTCATGTTTGCGCTTTATCTCATTCCTTACGGATTGATGATTACAGGAACCTTTACAAACATCTGGACTTTCCTGGCGTTGTTCTTTGTAATGGGTTTAGGTAAAGCTGGAATTGGTTTATCAGTGATGCATGATGCAAACCATGGTGCGTACTCAGCTAAAGCATGGGTGAATAATTTATTAGGCTTTTCATTAAACGTTATTGGCGGTCATGCTTTTAACTGGAAAGTCCAACACAACGTGCTGCATCACACTTATACCAACGTTCATGAAGTGGATGAAGATATCAGTCCGCGAGGAGTGATTCGCATGGCACCCGGCTCAACCTGGAAACCGATGCACCGCTGGCAACACATTTATGCGTGGTTCTTTTACGGATTACTCACCTTTGTTTGGATTGTATTTAAAGATTATCACCGCCTCTCCCGTTATAACCGCGAAGGTCTGGTAAAAAAACAAAAGGCATCTATTACCAGAGAGTGGTTGATCATGCTCGCCAGCAAAATATTTTACACTTTTTACATTTTCGTTCTGCCCATCATTTTGTTACCAGAAATAACCTGGTGGGAAGCTTTCCTTGGATTTTTCGTGATGCAATATGTGGCAGGATTTATTCTTGCTATTATTTTCCAACCAGCTCACGTTATTGAAGGAACCGAATACCCGATGCCGGATGCAGAGGGCAACCTTGAAAATAACTGGGCTATTCACCAATTGCACACAACAACAAATTTCGGTCACCGCCACAGACTTTTCTCCTGGTATGTTGGCGGATTGAACTACCAGGTTGAACATCACTTGTTCCCCAACATCTGCCATGTCCATTACCGCAAGATTGCCACGATCGTAGAAGAAACTGCGAAAGAGTTTGGCTTGCCTTATAAATCAAAGGAAACGTTTATTCAGGCGATCTCTGCTCATACACGGATGTTGAAAGAGTTGGGTAGAAAGCCTGAGTTTACGCCTGCTCCTGTGGTAGCTTAATTCCACTAGTGAAATAATGGAGATATATGCAATTGCATATATTCGGATGTTGTGGGTAATACTTCTAAAAAATGAGAGCTGCATTATTACTGACACTGTTGACAAGTTTTCTGGAGCTAACAGGGCAGGACATTTTTTTAGAAGTCCCGACTCGTGTTAAAGACATTAAATTAGAAAATCTAAAAAGTTCGTACGGACAGGATTACCTAATCTACATCAACTTACCGGACGACTATGAAAAATCAACGAAGTCATATCCCATATTTTTCATCTTAGACCCAGACGTTTATTTCATTGGAGCGACAAACATCTACAAAAAGGCAGTTGAACAAAACGGTCTGGAACAATCAATTGTCGTAGGGATTGGCTACGGTCATGAACCCAAACCAAAAAGATTTAAGGACTACTCACCGACATTTCAAAAAGATTATCCTGGTTCTGGAAATAGCGAAAACTTCAGAATATTTATCGAGGACATTCTATTTCCATTTCTTAACAAGAATTACCGAACAAATGGAACAAGGACAATATATGGACATTCATTAGGTGGACTCTTTGCTTGCTATGTTCTCTTCACCAAACCGACAATGTTCAGGAACTATATAATTTCAAGCCCATCAGCTCAATGGGACAATGGAATTATTTTTTCATATGAGGATAAATACTTTGCAAAATCTCAAACAATTAACGCAAAGACATATTTTTCAATTGGTGACGAAAAAGATGGTAAGAAAGAGTTTGACAAGTTAATCGACAGACTAAAGACACGAAAATACGAAGGACTAAAAATAAAACGTGAAGACTTTCCCACTAAGACACATCAAACTGTTATCCCACACTCTTTGACAAATGGTATTAGTTTTATATTAAATGAGGACTAATAAGTACTGGCCACAACACCATGTTTAAGTAATTGCCGGGTGTTGTGTTCTAGCCATTGTTGGTGTTCTTCACCAACAATGCGAGTCATGAATCTTTGTTGGAGAAGAACTCCAACAAAGGCTGCGATACTAAAACTGTTTAAATCAAAATAGAATCTACGAGATTACCTCATCAAACGCTTTCGTAAATCCCTTCATTTCTTCAAGCGTGCCAATACTTACACGGCACCACTCTTTACCCTGGTAATCCCAAACACGAATTTGAAAGCCCTTCTTCTCGGTTTCCTCCAAAATTTGCTTTCCGGATTTTGGTGCGGGAAATAATACAACGTTCGCCACCGACTTTCCATAGAACCATTTCTTGCTGTCGAGGTATTTGTTCAGATGTTCGCGTGCCTCTGCGTTGCGTTTGCGTGTCATCTTCACAAAATCTTCGTCTGCAAGAGTTGCCTTGGCAGCAGCAACTCCAAACTGGTTCATCGTTCCCCACATTTGGTATTTGGTCATTTTCCTGATGAGATCAGGATGTGCAATGGCATAACCAACTCGCGAACCCGCAAGACCATACACTTTGGAGAAAGTTCTTGAAACAATCACATTGTTGCCGGCCTTCACCAGTTCGACCATCGAATTTTGTTGACCCGGTTCCAGGAATTCGATATAAGCTTCATCGACAAACACCGTTGATTTTTTCGAAACTTCAACACAGAAGTTTTTCAATTTTTGAGGATCTACCAATGTTCCTGTCGGATTGTTTGGGTTAACAACAAAAACCAATTTAGTATCGGGCTTAACAGCCGCGGCCAATTTATCAAGATCGTGAACAAGTTTATCATCGAGGTCCACCTGATCCCAGCGTGCATTAAATTTGACTGCGTAGTCCATCAGCAATCTGAACACCGGATAGGCAGAAAGAACTGCTCCACCTTCCAGTTGGACCCCAAGGCCGGCCAGGCAAAGTATTTCAGATGACCCGCAACCTAGCATAATATTCTCCGGTGCAACACCTTCTTTCGCAGCGATCAGCTTTTTCAACTCAGCCGATTCATCATACACGTAGCGATTGCCCATGGTGATTCTTTCCTGGATCGCCTTCCTCGCCATTGGTGACGGACCGTATGGATTTTCGTTCGAACCCAATCGAACCGTTCCGTCTCTTAATTCAGGATATATTCCGTGCAATCGTTCCGCTCGGCTAACCGGGGCAGCCATCAACTCGTTTACCAAGGCCGGTGTGAGCGCTAAGCCTGCGCCTAGTGTGAATGAAGATTTAAACCAATCTCTGCGTGATAATGTAGTTTTCATGGGGAGCATGTTTAATTTAATCTCCAGGGTACTGTCTGATAAGTTACGCAGGTTGTTCCGTCCGGCCCAATCCTGCGGTCGTTATTTTTAGGGTGATTTATCTTCTCCAAGATATATGACCCCGATCCCGCTCCAGCGGCCCTCTGAATTGCTACAACCAGCATACGTATTTGTGTCAGTATTAGAATTTTGGTTTTGATTGTTGTGGAGCCGATTCAGTATTTGTGCCTGCACGCGTAAAAGTCATGGGTTCTTCCAAATCTCCTCCGGAAACGTTGAGAGAATTTCCCTGCAGACTGTAGTTGTAAACATGTGTTTCATCCTCTTCCACAATCGTCAGGGTAAATTTGTTATCCTTCACAGAGTACCGGATGGGCTCTCCATCAAACTCACCTGATCCATCTGAATTCAGAATCAATGTTATTTGATCGCCAGAGGAACTGCCATGCCATGTTCCCTGGATTTTTGTTGGCTGCGTTTTTGTTCCGGTTTGGGCAAACACTGAAACGGTACAGGCAATCAAAAAGAGTGTGAAGAGGATTCGCATAGTAAGTCTTTTTGTGAGTCTTACTAAGGTACTGAACTAAAACAAGAAATGAAATGTGATTTAGACGAGCATTAGACTTTGCGGCTTTGCGTCTTAGCGTGAGAAATTATTCACTGCAAAGGCGCAAAGTAGATCGCAAAGGCGGTGTTACATTAACGGCCGTTAAAGGAATTTCTCAACCATCCTCATCACTTTGCTCAACTCCTTCTCATCAATAGAATCAAAATCATCAAGTTTGTCGCTGTCAACATCCAGCACCAATGCTACTTCACGATTTTTAAAAGCAGGCAGTACAATTTCAGATTTTGATGCAGCGCTGCAGGCAATGTGGCCAGGGAATTTTTCAACATCCGGAACAAGAATTACTTTCTTCTCTTTCCAGGAAGTTCCGCATACACCTTTACCCAGCTGAATTCGTGTAC
>DASTYM010000473.1:0-19527 GCA_035764995.1 Cyclobacteriaceae bacterium
TCTGCAGGACCACCCGGAAGTATTTCATTCACTTTCGTGTAATCATTATCGGTTTGAAGTCTGGCCCCAATACCTTCAAGCGACTGACTGATGTCCTGATTAAATCGGTCTGTTGCACTTGGCGATAAGTAGTTAGTGTGCGGGTCGTACGCTTCAGCAATCGTATTCATGTAAATGCCGAACACATCTCCACTATTGGTTTGCTGAATTGATTTTATGTAACGCTCGTAACGGCCTTTTAAGGTCTCTGTAATTTCCTCCTTCTTCTTTCCTGCCAGCTTCAGGCTCAATGCATAATTCTTGATAATCTTTGTCCAGGCAAGATCGAGTTCTTGTGTTGTTTTCGGCCATGGAGCTTTATCCCTGTTTGTTTCGTAGTACTCATCCTTGCTGAAGTCAAAGTCGGTGCTGATCAATGTATTCATCACATACTTCATGCGTTGATCAAAACGGGTTTTAAAAACCTTATAAATCACAAACGCAGGACTTGTATCTTCTGTCTTGGTAAGGTCATCAATTTTGTACCGATACTTTTCGAACGATGCAATATCAGAAGCGAGGAAATAAATTTTACTATTATCAAGCGCCAGGATATACGCATCCAGAATGGCAGATGATAAGGAATCATTCAGGTGCAGCTTCCTATAATGATTATTATCCAGGATATAGGAGATGACTTTTGCCTGCTTTCCAAAAACAGCTTTCTCTGTCAAAGCTGTATCTGACTGCGGATTAATTGATTGAGAATTCGCGGATTGTAATCCGAAAACGATGATGGCTATTGCCCACAAACCTAAACGCTTCATGTTCACTTATTTTTAGTATAAATACGGCTGAAAAGGCAATTAGTATGCCTTTTTTTAAGACTTTTCGTAGTCAAATTCACTCAAAAATTTCTGGGCCTGATCGGTATTCTGGAATTCAAAATGCTTTTTATCGCCAGAAACTGAAATAATTTCCAATTTCACCAATTCAACGTCTTTATTTCTCCGGAATTTGAATTTCTCCTTCTTATAATCTTCAGTTTCTTTCGTTGAAATATTAAATGCCGTTGCCCTGACAGATTTACAGTAACTGCACTGATAACTTTTTACAAGTTCGCCAGGTTCTTCGGCAGTCGGTTGTTTGGTAACCTCTTCCTTGATGATTCGCATGGTATAAAACCCGCAGCTATTACACTTCAAGGCTTGAAGGCGACCTTCATATTTCTCTATTAATACATCACCGGTTTTCTCATCAATCCAAACATCGTAGTCAATGGAGAACACATTTTCTTCGGCAATCATTCCCTCCTGTAAGTGAACATCTTCTTCCTCTTCACTCAGCAATCTCATCTTGCTTCCGTTGGCAGGATTGATGCGTGGCATAAATCTCCACTTCTTAAGTTTTTTATCCAGTCGCGTTGGATAGTAGTATTCAAGAATGAGGTGGGCAACATACCCTACCAGCGTACCGCCTGCAAGTCCCATGAAGAATCTGACAAAGAACCAGACTTCAACCTCCTTCATCTTATCCATCTGATAGAGGTTGATCAGTAACATCGCAGCAACTCCGAAACAGTAGTATACCAGCTTGTAATTGCGAATCTCTTTCGAGTTGATGTAGTTATACTTCAGGTGAAAATCATCAATCAATGAAACCCGAAGGTTGTGAAATAAATAAACCAGGATTCCAATAGCCACCATGAAAATGGCGCCCAAAATCATGGCATTATGCCATGCAACTAGAAACTGACTGTGATCGGCCTGACCCATAATTTAAATTGTGTAATTTTATATGCTTTAAAGATAAGGATTAAAAAATATTGTGAAGCTCCATTTAAATATTGCGTCATGAAACAATCACTTTTTAAAATCCTTGCCGCTATAAACAAAATCATTCTTCCGCGATATAGCAAAAGTGACCTCTCCCGTTTAAGTAAAATGGCGAAGGCAATTGTGGCATATAGGTACTGGGTGACAATCAATTCGTTAGGGTAACCGTTTATTTAATTGATTCATTTACAATGGCTTAATGAGTCATGCGCTCTCTGGTCATTTTAAAAAAATCATGTGCATAATTGCACATATAATATTTTATAATTAATCATAAAATATATATTATTGTGCATAATTGCACAATAATGACAGAATACGAACGTAAAAAAATTGAGGCCGAATTGAGGTCCTTTACCTCAAGAAACTTCGAAAGGCCTTCAGAATGTAAGAATTTAGACCAGATCAGGTTTTATGTGCATGAGCTTTGCACGAAGATCGATGAATACCAACGCAAGTTTAGCTATGTGCCAAACTGGGCTTACGGGTTACTGGCTCAATACAATGCGGTGCAGAATAATATGATTGAGAATCAGGTTAAGACCACCTACCACTAAATGCGGTATATCCCCTCTCCCATATCGATTCAATATAACTTCGTTTACAGCGCCACTGCGAATAAGTCTGGGCGCATGCAGTATCATAAGATTAAACCGGGGGTTAGTAAAATAAGGATCAGCAGAACGGAGTTTATAAGAGCATACAACTCTATTCAAATGATTGCAGTACAACCCATTCAAACACAGGGTAACGAGACCGACTTTCAGATTGTATTTTATGCCTAGTCGATTAAGACTTTACAATTCTCTCCAGATCTGCAGGAGAATAATTGATTGATTTGATTGTCTTGTTGTCTGACTTTCTATACACGAGCCACTTACCATTCTCTTCTTTGTAATAACACTCAGTACCATCTTTCTTCAGGTAAAACGCTATCGTCTGCTGAGCTTCCTCTTCTGATTTGCACACCTTGCTCATGTTAGAGCGCTGCACTTCATTAAAGAGATCATTGAACTTTTCACCAAGTCCGAATTCAAGAATGGCACCTGAAAGTACATACTGGATATCACATAGCGCATCCGCAATTTCAACGATATCTTTTTCAAGAATTGCCACTTCAAGTTCCTTCAATTCTTCTGCTAAAAGTGCCACACGAAGTTTGCATCGATCCTCTGCAGGAATAGTTGGCTGGGTAAGTACGGGATGTTTAAATGTATGGTGAAATTCGGCTACGAGGTTTAAAGAATCAGGCTGTTTCATAATTAAAATAAAATTAAATCGGGATTAAAGCGCGAACCATTTATCGGCTTTTGGACGTTGTTTGGGCTCCTTAATCATCATTTCATCTGCCGGTAATATTAAATAGAAACAATAGTTAAAAAAATTTTTAATTTTGTTGCCATGACAGTACTCAGGAAACACTTTCTAGCCAAAGTATTCGCACTAATCACAGGTGTGATATTCCTGAACACGAGTTTTTTTCTGGCAGAAATCTCACTTCTCAAAGTAACCAACTTCGAACTTCTTCAGAACGTTGCCAAACTGATGTCTAACAGCGGACTGGAAGAAGAACGAGATGGTGAAACTTCCGATAAAGATTCATCTGCCAAGGAAGTTGATCTTCTTATCAGTCAGGTTCAGATTCACCACGAAGTATTATTCTTAACCGCTACCAAAGCTTGTCACGCGTTGGATGATCTTTACCCACACGCGAACTACTCACAGACCTTCTCCCCTCCTCCCGATTTCATTTAACGCCCTAGGCTATCTTTTTGCCTGAACATGTGCCAGTGCTATTCAGCCTGCGCCTGTATTCAATTATTATTTTTTCTGATTAGTAAATCCATGTGCTGCTCTTGAACCAGGGGCAGTCAGGATCAATTGTTTTATGAATTCTCTTGATAAAAATATTGGAGGCTTGACCTTTAAGTACCTTAAGAATGATTTACCCGCGGGACTAGTCGTTTTTCTTGTGGCGTTGCCACTTTGTTTAGGAATTGCACTTGCTTCGGGTGCACCCTTGTTTGCCGGAATTATTGCAGGAGTTGTTGGTGGCACTGTAGTAGCATTCACCAGTGGCTCGTCATTGAGTGTGAGTGGCCCGGCTGCCGGCTTAACCGTTATTGTTCATAATGCCATCACAGGATTAGGAAGTTATGAAGTGTTTCTTCTCGCAGTTGCATTGGCAGGATTAATTCAGCTGGCACTGGGTTTCCTGAAAGCAGGAATTATCGGCTATTATTTTCCTTCTAACGTAATCAAAGGGATGCTTGCCGCGATCGGTATCATCCTCATCCTGAAACAAATTCCGCACGCTGTTGGATATGATGTAGATAACGAAGGGGATTTTGATTTTATTCAAGCCGATGGCGAAAATACATTTACTGAAATTCTGAATTCAGTAAATCATATACACCCTGGAGCAATCCTAATTGCTGTCGTTTCATTAATCATTTTGATTCTCTGGGATCAACCATTCATCAAAAAATTCTCCTTCACGAAAGTTATTCCGGGAGCGCTGATAGCGGTTATTTCCGGAATCGTGATGAACGAATGGTTTAAGGTAAGTAGT
Organism: Cyclobacteriaceae bacterium; assembly: GCA_035764995.1. Lineage (GTDB taxonomy): Bacteria > Bacteroidota > Bacteroidia > Cytophagales > Cyclobacteriaceae > UBA2336. The sequence continues at coordinate 4,387 of DASTYM010000473.1, forward strand.
CCTGATTTAGTACTATCGGGTAACAAATTGGTAAATCTTCCAGTTGCTGATTCGGCAGCGGGCTTCATCGGCCAATTTACATTCCCCGACTTTTCTGCTTTGGGAAATTATCAGCTGTATATGGTTGCCTTTACCATCGCCATCATTGCCAGCCTGGAATCTCTGTTAAGCGTTGAAGCGGTTGACAAATTAGACCCATACAAGCGAAACACCCCAACTAACCGTGAGTTGAAAGCTCAAGGCTTAGGAAATTTAGTTTCTGGTCTGATCGGAGGGTTACCGATAACAGCTGTTATTGTTCGAAGCTCGGCTAACATAGGGGCCGGAGCCAAGACCAAGTTATCAGCGATCACTCATGGTTTGTTTTTGCTTTTGAGTGTTATTGGCATTGCTAACATGCTTAACAAGATTCCATTGGCTGCGCTGGCTGCATTGCTTCTGGTTGTCGGATACAAGCTTGCACGGATATCACTTTTCAAATCGATGTACAAAATGGGGTGGGATCAATTCTTACCTTTTATCACCACTGTGGTAGCCATTCAATTCTCTGATCTGCTCAAGGGAATTGCTATTGGTATGGCCGTCTCCATATTTTTTATTTTACGAAACAATTACAGGCGCGCCTATCATTACTCGACCGATAAGCTGCAGGAGGCTGATCAAGTAACCATTCAGTTGGCAGAAGATGTCACTTTTCTGAACAAGGGCAGCATCGTTTCAACGCTTGACAAATTACCAGAAAATTCATCCGTCATGATTGATGGCAGTAAGTCGCATTATATCGATATCGATGTAATTGAAATTATTCATGATTTCAAAAACACAGCTGAACTAAGAAAAATAAAATTGGAACTCAAAGGCATTCCGGAATTCAATGGAATATCAGGTCATTAAAAAACTAAAAAAATGGAAAAATCATACAACCGATTACTTGAAAACAATAAGGCGTGGTCAATACTAAAAAGAAACAATGATCCCGACTTCTTCACAGACCTGGCCGATAGACAAAATCCTGATTACTTATGGATTGGCTGTTCCGACAGCAGGGTCCCGGCCAATGTAATTACAGGGACTAAACCCGGTGAAATGTTTGTACACCGAAACATCGCCAACATGGTGGTTCATAGTGACATGAACATGTTAAGCGTTTTGTCGTACGCAGTTGAAGTACTGAAAGTGAAACACATTATTGTGTGTGGTCACTATGGATGTGGAGGTGTGCTCGCTGCTATGGGAAACAAACAGTATGGATTAATTGATAACTGGTTACGGCACATAAAAGATGTTTACCGCTATCACCATCAGGAACTGGACGCCATCCAGGATGAAGAATCCAGAGCAAGAAGGTTTGTCGAGTTAAATGTGATCGAACAAGTACACGATCTCGGCAAAACATCCATTGTTCAAAATGCCTGGCAAAACGAGCAACCACTTCACCTTCACGGATGGGTGTACGGTCTGGAAAATGGATTAATCAAGGACCTGAATGTGACACTCAGAAATACGGATGATTTGCATTCCGTGTATCACCTGGAAAGTCAACACGTTGTCAATCAACACACAACTCTTTTAAATAATGTATAACGCGGGTATCGATCTTGGCACTTTGGTGGAAACGGATTCGATTCGCTTTTCAACCGACCATCAGGAAGATCGATCAATCGGATTTGATGCAGCACATGCTTTGCGAGAGCTAAAGCACTATTTGCCTTCGCAAACACCGTTAAAGGATTTTATCCATCATAACTCGCTGCATGCATTCCAGAATATGAAATTCTTTGATGCGATATTCAAAGCTTCCAAAATATTCGGATACCAGGTCACGCTGCAACTATCGGAATACAGGCAATTATTTAAAGATGGGCGTATCAAAAGCGAAATTCTGGACCAGGTTATTGCAAGGAGATATAGGTCTAAAGACATTCCCAGCTGGAGACAGAAGGCGCTAACTGATTCATACGATACGTGCAATTATCCACGAATTGGTAAAGTGCGATCTGTCTGGAAAACACACTACGGAATTGATCTCGACACGCTTGTACAGCCTTTACTCTTCAGGGTATTGAGCAGCTACCTTGATCAGGGAATTTCTATTTGGAATTTTCCCATTCAAAAAAATGGATTCCTCAGTTCACTAAAAGAACTTGAGGAAAATAGCCTGGCGAGTCTTTTTAAAACAACTCGCGCCCGTCAGATCCTTCTACAGGGCAACTATTCGATCGAAAGTCTTCTTAAACGAGTTGTTGGTGTTCCGGCCTTTTATGAGCAGTACTTATTTGATCAGCAATTTTCGCATCAGGGTTGGTCAGGAATTGTTTCTTCTGTTGAGGACTTCCCCAATAATTTACTCGATCGAAAAAGAATATCGCTGCATGATCTGATCGTTTTTGAATTGCTATTGGAGATTGATGCACTCGATTATTATTTAGGTGAAGGCTGGCTGTCCATGGGAACTAAAATGGAGGCAAAAGAAGAAAAGTTATTCTCCGATGTTTCAAGCAGCGAATTACTTCAGGTACTCATGCTGTGGCAGGAATCATTTGAGTGGAGCTATTACGATGAAGTCCTGTCTGGGATTTTGATCAGCAAGGAAAAGAAAATCCCCGAAGTCAAAACTAAAAGCTTTCAGGCACTTTTCTGCATTGATGAACGCGAATGCTCTATTCGAAGGAATATTGAGCAAATAGACCCGCATTGTGAAACATTTGGAACACCGGGTTTTTTTGGTGTAGAATTTTACTTTCAACCGGAGAATGGAAGTTTTTATGATAAACTCTGCCCTGCACCGGTAACCCCAAAATATCTCATTAAAGAATTTGATGTAAAGTATAAAAGAAAGCATGAGTTACTTTACACAAAAGCGGCTCATACTTTTCCTGCCGGATTTTTTATCACACTTACGCTCGGATTTTGGTCAGCCGTTCGTCTTTTTCTGAATCTGTTCAAACCAACGATGAGTCCCGCAATTTCAAATGCATTCGCTCACATGTTTGCAGATACACAATTGATAATTGAAAACAAGTCGTTGAATGATCGCGAAAATGATCTTCAAGTCGGGTTTACACTGGAGGAAATGGCCACTCGTGTTGAGTCGGTGCTGCGAGGCACCGGCTTAACAAAAGATTTTGCTCCAATTATTTATGCCATTGCACATGGCTCCAGCAGCGCCAACAATCCACATCATGGTGCGCACGATTGTGGCGCATGTAGTGGCCGGCCAGGATCCGTTAATGCAAGGGTATTTTCATTTATGGCGAACCATCCAGGCGTTCGGAAATTACTCGCTGCAAAAGATCTTGTTATACCCGATGCCACACAATTTATAGGCGCATTACATGATACAGCAGCCGATCAAATAGCCTACTATGATGAAGGTAAGCTCAGTGCTGAAAATCAATCCCACCACCAACGGAACAAATTAAGATTTGAAAGTGCACTTGATTTAAACGCGAAAGAAAGATCAAGACGGTTCGCTTCCATCAATACCAGAATGTCATTTAAAAAAGTTCGTCAGGCAATTAAAGACAGATCTGTTTCACTCTTTGAACCACGCCCAGAACTTGGGCATGGAACAAATTCATTATGCATTATCGGAAGCAGAAACCTGACTAAAAACCTCTTCCTCGACAGGAGGGCATTTATGAATTCCTATGATTATCAATCTGACCCGGAAGGCAAACTGCTGACGGGTATCATGAAGCCAATTGGGCCTGTGTGCGGAGGCATAAGTCTTGAATATTATTTCTCCAGAGTTGACAACCACAAATTAGGGGCAGGAACAAAATTACCGCATAATGTTGTAGGTCTCTTTGGTGTGACAAACGGCAGCGATGGCGATTTGCGCCCGGGCTTACCCTTGCAAATGATTGAAGTTCATGATCCCGTTCGTCTGATGGTTATCGTTGAACATTTTCCGGAAGTAGTATTGAAAACAATTCAATCTGCACCAGAGATGTATGAATGGTTTATCAACGAATGGGTTCACCTGGTAGTTGTAAATCCCGATAATAATAAGCTTTTCTATTTCGAAGCTGGCAGGTTCTCTGAGTATACTCCACAAACGAAAATTGACTCGGTGAGTGATATCAGGAAACTGATTGAATCCGCGAAGGAAATGGTGACCAATCAAATAGAAGACGCTACAAAAGAAAACTTACCAGTTTACATGCTTACCTGATTTCATGGCCGAATTTTTACAATCGTTTATTTGGGTTTCACTTGCAGGATTTACGATTAGTCTATTCCTTCCCAGAAAGAATGAAGGTGCTATTTCATACATATCGTTTTCAACAGTAGGTATTCACCTTGCTGGCATCTTATCGTTTATTTTTCTTTGGATACTGAACGGCAGCTCTACACTTGATATTAAACATACAACACTTTACAAAACGGGTAATGTGGAAATCTTTATAGATTTCCTTTTTGACTCGACTACTGCGGTATTTGCCTTGATAGGATCGTTGTTAACATTATTAGTGTTGGTTTTCAGCCGGTACTATATGCACCGCGATGGAGGATTTAAACGGTTTTTTGTTACTGTTCTTTTCTTTTTCCTGGGTTACAATCTGATTATTTTTTCAGGAAACTTTGAAACACTTTTTGTCGGATGGGAAATTTTGGGAATATGCTCCTTTCTACTAATTGCTTTTTACCGGGACCGCTACTTACCGGTCAAGAATAGTATAAAAGTAATTTCAGTCTATCGTTTAGCAGATGCCTGTCTCATTCTTGCGATGTGGATGAGTCACCATCTTTGGCATGAAAACATCACCTTCCTGAAGCTGAACAATAGCAGTTTAGTACAGAGTCAAATTCAAAGTCATTATTCAATTGCACTTTTTATCACACTAATGGTTATACTTGCAGCCATTATTAAATCGGCTCAACTTCCCTTTTCTTCCTGGTTACCCAGAGCCATGGAAGGACCCACAACATCAAGTGCTATTTTTTATGGGTCGCTTTCAGTTCACCTCGGTGCCTTCCTCCTGCTCCGCACATATCCATTTTGGCAACAAGTTTCGGTAGTTAAAATATTCGTGCTTGGTATGGGGGTAGCAACGGCTTTAATCGCTACGGGGATATCAATGGTTCAATCCACCGTTAAAACACAGATTGCTTATTCTTCAGTCGCGCAAATAGGAATCATCTTTATTGAAATTGCTTTGGGTTTTCATACGCTGGCATTAATCCATTTCGCAGGCAATGCATTTCTACGAACCTATCAATTATTGGTATCTCCCTCTGTGATGAGCTACCTAATTCACGATCAGTTTTATAATTTTTCTCCATCCAGTCGAACTGAGAGAACCAGACTTTTGAAAAAAATAAATTACACATTCTATACGTTGTGCATCAAGGAATGGAATATTGACTTCCTTTTACAGAAGTTCTTATGGAATCCATTCAAAGAAGCAGGTAAGAAACTGAAGTTCATTACGCAGTGGCCTGTAATTTTGCTTTTCGTAATTTTCTATGCAGTTGGTGTTTACTTTTTTATTGTCAGAACAAACGAAACGTATCCGATTCTTCCCGGCCTATTTTCTATCATCGCGTTAGCCTTCATTCTGAAAGCCTTTACCGATCGCGGAGACGCATCCAAAACATGGCTGTTAATTTCTGCCAGTCAGTTCCTGTTTGCGCTTTCTGTTTCGCTCAATGAGTCTTTTGATTTCATTGAGATATTGATGTACCTCAGCGGTGGAATCATCTCAAGCGTTGCAGGGTTTGCTTGTTTACTAAAAGTAAAGTCGATCGACAAAGACATTTCACTGAATAAATTTCATGGCTACACGTATGAACAGCCAGCGATTGGATTGCTGTTTCTATTAGCCTGCCTGGGGATGGTTGCATTCCCCATAACCCCTGCCTTCCTGGGATTTGATTTATTACTAACCTACATTCATCATGATCAGGTTGCTTTAATCGCGTTGACAGGACTCTTCTACATTTTCATCGAACTTGCCGTATTAAGAATTTATTGCAGAGTTTTTCTTGGTCAGCACAAGAAACCTTACCATGCAATGGCTTTCCGATCATCTTAAGAGAAAAACGAGCACTCATCACTAACGGAAAGTGACCGTCTTTTCTATATTTGCACCGAAATATAGAATCTGAATAATGAGTAAAAAGAATTTTGTTGAAGAGCTTCGCTGGCGCGGGATGTTGCACGACATGATGCCGGGTACTGAGGAGCAATTATTAAAAGAAAGCACCACAGGATATATCGGTTTTGACCCTACCGCAGATTCGCTCCACATTGGCAGCCTGGCACAGATCATGACCCTGGTTCATTTTCAAAGGTGTGGTCATAAGCCAATTGCCCTCGTAGGAGGTGCCACCGGAATGATTGGTGATCCTTCAGGAAAAAAAGAAGAACGCAAGTTGCTTTCACTGGAAGATATCCAGCATAATGCAGCCTGTATCAAGGATCAGCTTTCCAAGTTTCTTGACTTTAGTAAAGGTGATAATCCCGCCCTTCTGGTTAATAACAATGACTGGTTTAGTGGCCTTCAACTGATTTCATTTCTGAGAGAAGCCGGAAAATATCTGACCGTAAATTACCTCCTAAGCAAAGGCTTTGTTAAAGAGCGTCTGGCACAAGAAGGCGAGCTCTCTTTTACAGAGTTTAATTACATACTGATGCAAGCATACGATTTTATGCACCTGTATCAGTACAATAACTGTAAACTTCAGATGGGCGGGTCGGACCAGTGGGGTAATATTACAGCCGGAAACGATCTCATACGGAAAAAGTTGAGAGGCGAAGCGTTTGCACTTACCTGTAAGCTGATCACGAAGTCTGATGGGTCAAAATTTGGAAAAACAGAATCCGGAAATATATGGCTTGATCCTAAAAAAACATCGCCTTACTCCTTCTATCAATTTTGGCTGAATACCTCGGATGCAGATGCATCGAATTATATCAAAATATTTACACTGCTATCGCAAGAAGAAATAAATGGACTCATTGCGGAACACAACACTGCCCCTCATTTACGCAAGCTGCAATTTGAACTTGCTAAAAACATTACGATTCGTGTTCATTCACAGCAAGATTATGAATCTGCTCTAAAAGCTTCTTCCATACTCTTTGGAAATTCAACTGCAGATGATTTGAAAAGTCTTGATGAGAATACATTGTTGAGCGTCATGGAGGGAGTTCCACAAACAACGATTACCAAAAGCTTATTACAGGACTGCGCCTCGGTCGTTGACTTATTATCGGAGGCGACCGGAAACCTGATCTTCTCGTCAAAGGGAGAAGCCAGAAAAATGATTCAGGGCGGTGGCGTGAGTATCAATAAAACAAAAGTGGATGACGGTGCTAAAAAACCCGAGTACGCTCTGTTGCAGGGCAAATACCTGCTCGCTCAGAAAGGAAAGAAGAATTACTATTTGATTGTTGTGCAATAGGTTGCCTGATTGTAGAGCAACAAAAAAGTCCCCGACATCGTTGGGGACTTTTTTATGATAAGCATTCGGATTATTTACTTTCCGAATTTAAAAATTTTGTATCCTACTGAGAACTGGAAAATTCCGCTCTTAATGTCGGGAAAAGCAGGATCATCTCCAATATCAGATAAACCAATATTATAGCGAGCGTCCAATACAATACCAAAAGGTGCATCCCAAGCTACACCCAGGTTTGCACTGATATCAGAACCTTTAAAAGCTTCTTTAACATCAGTACCCTCAAGTTCAGCTTTATTTAAAAATCCGAACTGAGGACCTGCCTGAAGATTAAACCCTCCCGGTAAGTAAAACTTAACCATCACCGGAATAGTCATGTAGCTCATTTTTAGATCCTGTGGATCTCCGCTAACATCATCCAGTTTTGATCCTTGCTGAGAGAATAATAATTCTGGCTGAATACCAATAGCAGTTAACTTGATAAGGCAAAATGCCCCTCCGTGGAAAGCGGTAATGCTGCTAGACTCCACATCATCGCCATTTATCTTAGACACGTTAACACCTGCTTTCAGGCCCACAGCAAACTGAGCCTGTGAGAATGCAGCATTTGCTCCAACTACCAATAGAACAACGATTAATAATTTTTTCATGCGTATTTGATTTTGGTTTTAATTAAGTAAAGATAATAGTTCATGGCAAATTTAAGGCCAGTAAGCAGCCAAGTTTGGCATTCCGTTGACTTTTTCAACGGTATCATGCAAAAATCAGCTGATCTGTAGCAAAAAATCTAGTTACGAAACGCAATGATTTTTATGCACAAGGGTCGGCCTAAATATGGATCCGGCTAAAACAACTTGTACCCCACCGAAAGTTGGAAATAATTATTCTTGATACTCATGTCAAGATCAACTGGCCCGAAAAGTGTCTCAAGCTCAGCTTCTGTTTCATTAATAAGTTTAGGTTGAACGATGTTGGTAATTCCAAAGACATAGCGGGCCCCAAAATTCAATTTATCAAGATTAAGGCTCATACCAAGTACAAATGAAAAGTCAATGCTTTTCATGTATTCATCTTCTTTCATTTCACTTGGATCAGAGGATAATAAAAGACCAAGCTGTGGACCGGCCTGAAAAAATAATTTGTTTGACTCCACGCCATAACCAAATAAAACAGGAAGGGAAATATAGTTTAGTGTTAGTTCAGTGTCTTCGTCATCAACCTTGATTTGACTATACATCAACTCGGGCTGAAACGAAATATTTTCTTTGATCATTTTGGTGAGATATCCTCCAACATGAAAGCCTGTTCCTTTGAGCTTTTGGGTATCCGAGTTGGAACCTACTCCGGGGATATCAACAGATACGTCCCACTTCTGCTGACTTAAATTCAATCCCACTTTTAAACCTCCGGTCCATTGTGCGGATGCAGTTAATGAAACACAAAGGAGAGTACATACGAACGTAATTTTCTTCATGATGGATTTAAGGTTGGTGAGTTAGTATTGAAAGTAATAAAAAAAGCCACATAAATTTATGTAGCTTTTTTCTATTGATTTAAATTATGATTACTCTCCGATCAGTCTATACTGAACTGAAATCTGGAAGTTGCTAAGTTTCATCTTATAATCATCTGATAAATCAGTCAGATAGTCACCAGCGATATTTGCTAAGCCGATTCCATATCTCGCAGTAACACCAAATTTTCCAAAGTTTGCACCAGCACCTAAGTTCAACGTAAAGTTAGTACCTGTTACGAAGTCCTCATCTTTGATTTCTGAAGGATCTGTTCCCATCAGCAATCCGATTTCCGGACCAGCCTGAACGTTAAACTTGTTGTCAGAGAAACCATACAAAAACATTACTGGAATACTGATATAGTTTAATTTATCACCATCTATATCAATTGAATTGTACAGCAATTCTGGCTGAAGTTGAAGTGCGTCACTCAAACCAAAATTTGCAAATGCACCAATGTGGAAACTAGTGCCACCTTCAGAGTCTGACTCGCCACCAGCCTCTTGTTTCAAGCTAGCGAGGTTCAAGCCAGCTTTAAGACCACCGGACAATTGAGCAAAAACTCCGGTAGAAAGACAAACAACACATACCGTAAATAATAATTTTTTCATAGTTGAATTGGGTTTTGTTAAACAAATATGTTGATTTTTTTTGTAACTACAAATACCGTGCAAAAGTCAAAAGTGATTTAAATTATTTCAGGTTTTCCAACAAACTTTCTGAAACATTGCTTGGAATCGTTACGTTAAGCTTAGGTTGTTGCTTGTGCTCGCGCACTATAGCACTCAGTGCATGTTCATTCCTGGCCCAGGCTCTTCTGGCTATCCCGTTGTTAACATCGAAGTAAAGCATATTTAAAAGCTTTTTATCAGCTTCCGCACTTCCATCCAATAATAAACCAAATCCACCGTTCATTACTTCTCCCCATCCTACTCCTCCTCCGTTATGGATTGACACCCATGTTGCTCCCCGAAATGAATCACCAATAACATTATGAATCGCCATGTCTGCAGTAAAACGAGATCCATCATAAATATTAGAGGTCTCTCTATAAGGACTGTCTGTTCCGGAAACATCATGATGATCACGACCTAAGACCACAGGTCCGATTTTCTTTTCCCGGACCGAGCGATTAAATTCCTGAGCAATCTTGATTCGGCCTTCAGCATCTGCATATAAAATACGTGCTTGTGACCCCACCACTAATTTATTTTGTTTGGCTTGCTTAATCCAATTGATATTATCCTGAAGCTGACCGTGAATTTCCTGAGGTGCGGATTTTAAAATATTTTCTAAAACATGTTGTGCTAATTGATCCGTGAATTCCAGGTCTTCAGATTTTCCGGAAGTACATACCCAACGAAACGGTCCGAAGCCGTAATCAAAACACATTGGCCCCATGATGTCCTGAACATATGATGGATACTTAAAATTAATACCATCAGCTGCCATGATATCGGCACCTGCACGCGAGGCTTCCAGCAAAAAAGCATTTCCATAATCAAAGAAGTAAGTTCCTTTTGCAGTGTGCTTGTTAACTGCACTTGCGTGCCTGCGCAATGACTCCTGAACTTTTTGTTTGAATTTAGCTGGGTCCTGAGACATCATCTGATTGGACTCTTCGAAACTCAATCCAACCGGGTAATAACCTCCTGCCCAAGGATTATGAAGTGAAGTTTGATCAGACCCTATTTCCACAGTAATATTTTCGCGATCAAATTTCTCCCACACGTCAACAATGTTTCCATGGTAGCCAATGGATACTACTTCCCGATTGGCTTTTGCTATTTTTACGCGAGCTGTCAGCTGATCAAGATCATGAACGAGTTCATCAACCCAACCTTGAGCGTATCTTTTTTCAGTTGCTTTCATATTTACTTCAGCAACTACAGTTACACAACCAGCAATATTTCCTGCTTTTGGTTGAGCACCACTCATTCCACCAAGCCCCGATGTCACGAAAAGTTTCCCGGCAAGTCCTTCACCCTGCTTTGCAATTTTTCTTCCCGCATTCAGAATTGTAATGGTTGTTCCATGAACAATGCCTTGCGGACCGATGTACATGTATGAACCTGCGGTCATTTGACCGTACTGCGTAACTCCTAATGCGTTGTACTTTTCCCAATCATCTTGTTTTGAATAGTTAGGAATCATCATCCCATTAGTCACAACAACACGAGGCGCTTCTTTGGATGATGGAAACACTCCCATCGGATGCCCAGAATACATATGAAGTGTTTGCTCGTCTGACATAGTAGCCAGATACCTCATCGTGAGGAGATACTGAGCCCAATTTTGGAAAACAGCACCGTTACCTCCATACGTAATCAGTTCGTGTGGATGTTGCGCAACTGATGGATCAAGATTATTCTGGATCATGAGCATAATAGCTGCTGCCTGCAAAGATTGATGCGGATATTCCTGAATGGCCCGTGCATGCATGGCATACTCGGGACGGAATCGATACATATAAATTCTTCCATATCGTTGCAACTCCTCATAAAACTCGGGTGCTAATACGGCATGGTGCTTGGGATTGAAATAGCGCAAGGCGTTTCTCACTGCCAGTTTTTTTTCCTCCAAACTTAAAATATCTTTTCTCTTAGGGGCATGACTTACAGAAGCATCGAATTGCTTTACTGGAGGAAGTTCATCAGGAATACCCTGAAGGATTTGATCTTGAAATGTCATTTTACTTTCCGTTAATCGTAATCAGTTATCAGTTAATTGTAAATCATTAAACCCAAAACTACCGTTAACTATTAACCTATTTTCGAAATCGTCTCTCGAATAATTCTTCTTTACATATTGATACCCGATATCAAATATCTCTTTACCTTTTGATAGATCAAGGGTGCTGTATTTTCCTAACTCCGGAGGTTCAATAATTACATTACACTGAGCCTTACTGAAACTTGAATTAACATTGATTGCAATCAGGAGGCTTCGTTCCATAACCTCTTTCACATTCTTAATATCGAAGCGTTGTTCAACAGGGTTCGAATGACACCCAATGATGAAGTCGCACTTTCCTACAAGCGGACGCACCGGCAGGTTGTCCATGATACCACCATCTACATATACATTTCCATTCAGGATCTTCGGATCGAACAATGCCGGTATACCCGATGATGCAATTACACGGGATATCAGCTCACCGGAATCAAAATACGTTACTTTTCCTAATCGAATTTCAGTAGCCGTTACGGTTAACGGAATTTTAAGACTCTCAAATGAATCTTCCGGAATGCACTTGTGCATCACTTCCTTGAATCCGTCCATGCTTAATAAGCCAGTCCATGACCAGGCCGGTCTCACTGATTTCAGAAAACCTGTGGAAGTAATAATCTCAAGAATTTCATCCGGTTTATATCCGTAACAGTAAAATGCACCGACAATCGCACCAGCACTTGTTCCTGAAACTTCATTGATAACAATACCCATTTCCTCGAGCGCCTTAATGATGCCCAGGTGAGCAAACCCTCTCGCTCCTCCTCCTGATAATGCTAATCCGATTTTTGTCATACAACTCCTTAAACTTCTGAAAGTGAAAACGTGCGATCAAGTCGAACACCTTTTTCGGTGTGTTTCACGGTACAGCATTCATTTACAGAATCATGCTCAAAGAATAATATATATTCCTTATCTGCAGCTTCATGTAGAAACTTCGCCTTCTCTTCCAAGGTTATCAGCGGTCGGGTATCATAACCCATCACATAAGGTAACGGAATATGACCAACGGAGGGCAATAAATCTGCCACGTAGCAGATTGTTTTTCCTTTATACTGAATCATCGGGATCATCATCTTATCGGTATGGCCTGATGCATAGAAAATCCCGAACTGGCTAAAAGGTGATGTGTTGACATCGATAAACTTCAAATGACCACTCTCCTGCATCGGCATAATATTTTCTTTGAGGAAACTGGCTTTCTCGCGAGCATTTGGTTGCGTGGCCCATTTCCAATGATCTGCATTTGACCAATACTGTGCGTTGGGAAATGCTAGCGATAACTTTCCATTTTTATTGACTACACCCCCACCGCAATGATCGAAGTGAAGGTGAGTGAGGAACATGTCGGTGATATCATTGGACGAAAAACCTGCTTGCTGTATGGATTGCATCAGGGTATCATTGCCGTGCAGATAATAATGGCTGAAAAACTTCGCATCCTGCTTATCACCAATTCCATTATCAATCAGGATTAATTTATTGCCATCCTCGATGAGCAAACATCGCATGGCCCAGGTGCACATATTCGTATCATCAGGAGGATTGGTTTTTTGCCAAATGGTTTTTGGTACAACACCGAACATGGCGCCACCATCTAATTTGAAAAACCCTGTATTGATTACGTGCAGTTCCATAATGAAATTCCAAAAATCAATATTACAAATAACAAATAAATAAGAGACCCCCAGAAGCAACAAAAGCTGTCCACAGACAGCCTTTGATTTTTGGTCCCGATACTGTCGGGATTGATATTTGTTATTTATTCTTTCACCACTCCCATCGCACAGAATTTCTCAATGCGTTGTTGAATTAATTCCTCAGTCGGAAGTTGTTTGAGTTCATTATAAACTGTCAATATTTTCTTTTTAACCTCTGTTGCCATCCACTTCACATCGTTGTGTGCACCACCCAGTGGTTCTTTAATGATACCGTCAATTAATTTAAGCTGGAGCATATCTTTACCTGTCAACTTCAATACCTCCGCAGCTTGTTCTTTGTAATCCCAACTCCTCCATAAGATCGATGAACATGACTCAGGTGAGATCACCGAGTACCAGGTGTTTTCAAGCATGAACACGCGATCACCAATCGCGATTCCCAATGCACCACCGGAAGCTCCTTCTCCAATAATGATACAGATTACCGGAACCTTTAAGGTGAACATCTCTTTCAGGTTACGCGCAATTGCTTCGCCCTGCCCACGTTCTTCGGCTTCCAATCCGGGGAAAGCACCAGGCGTATCAATTAATGTTACAATGGGTTTGTTATACTTTTCAGCAATTCTCATCAGGCGCAATGCCTTGCGGTAGCCTTCTGGATTTGCCATTCCGAAATTTCTGATCTGACGCTGCTTGGTGTTCCGGCCTTTCTGTTGACCGATGAGCATAAACGTTTGGCCTTCAATCGTTCCGAAACCTCCTACCATGGCTTTATCATCGGCCACGGTGCGATCGCCATGAAGTTCTACAAAATCGCTTGTGATTTCATAGATGTAGTCGAGGGTATAAGGTCTATCCGGGTGACGGGAGATCTGTACACGTTGCCAGCCGGTCAGGTTTTCGAAGGTTTCTTTTTTGAGGTCTTTGATTTTTTTTTCAAGGGCTTTTATGGCCTCGTTCACTTTATCATCACTATCGCCAGCCAGGTGCTTCATGTCTTCAAGTTTCGCTTCAAGTTCAGCGATAGGCTTTTCAAACTCCAACAACATAGGTTCGTTTCTAGTTTTCCTTACCCCGCTTTTTGCAGGAAAGGCACAAAGTTATAAGGATTGGGCGATTTCGAAATGAATAACCAACCCTAAAAGCAAAAGCCCTATAAATCATTGATTTATAGGGCTTCTCGCGGTCTGGACGCCTCGCCTAAGGCGAGGGAACCCGCGGCAAAAAGATTTGATGGTTGTGTAAGCAGCCACTTTATGTATTCACTATTGGCTCTCTTTAAGGACCTCTCACGCCTTAGTGCATTCAGTCTGTTATCATGTTGTTCGACATAAATCAGGACCCATGGACACTTACATGAGGTATACTTACTCATGCCAAGATTATGATTTTCGAGACGTTTGATATAATCTGTCGTGAACCCTTTGTAGGGGTTCCATCCTTCAAACTCTTGATTATATAAACGTAATAATTGGGCATAAAAAAAGCCCTCGTGGGGCTTTTTGCGGTCTGGACGGGACTCGAACCCGCGACCTCCTGCGTGACAGGCAGGCATTCTAACCAGCTGAACTACCAGACCAAAATTTTCTGTTTTACCTCTTTATTACCGTCTTGTAATAGCGTATTCCATGGTAAAACGGAGCGCAAAGATAGCGCTGCAATGGTTTTCTCCAAAATTTGAAGGAATATTTTGCTTATATGTTTGTGCGACTGTCGATGGTAAGTTTTTGGACCATGATTGGGCTTAAGGAATCGGCATACGGTCCGTATGCATCAACCAGTATACCTTTCAATCCGCTGGAAGAACTTACGGCAAATAATATTGC
>DASTYM010000474.1:0-5320 GCA_035764995.1 Cyclobacteriaceae bacterium
GCCTTTTCACCAGGCATTTCACTTGGCGGAAAAGGTTTCTCTTCTATTGGAAAAATTGGTTCACCCGTTTCTCTATCAAAAACAAAAACAAAACCATGCTTGGTTGCCACAGCAACAGCATCAATTTTCCTTCCATCCCGATTCACTGTTAACAATTGAGGAGCAGAGGACAGATCGTAGTCCCAAAGATCATGGTGGACTGTTTGATAATGCCATAAGCGTTTACCGGTGCGCACGTCTAATGCCACCAGGCAGTCACCAAATAAATTGGCTCCTTCCCTATCAGCACCATAGAAATCATATGTTGGGGAACCAATAGGTAGAAAAACGATCCCTCGCTTTTCATCCACAGTCATTTCACTCCATACATTGACTGCACCCACATACTTATAGGCATCCTTTGGCCAGGTATCATAACCAAACTCACCTGGTTGCGGAATGGTATGGAATGTCCACTCCAATTTACCAGTCACTACATTGTAGGCTCTCACATATCCGGGCGCAGAAAAATAATTCTCTCCCGGTGCCGAGCCCAGGATCACCAAATCTTCAAAGACAACACCGGGCATCATGGCCTGCACCCTGCGCAACGAAGTTGGGTCGCGATCCAGCCCAACACGCAAATCGACATACCCGTTGTTTCCAAATGTTGTTACCGTTTGACCCGTCAGTGCATTAATTTCTTGCAAAGAATTATTCAGCGTGAACACAAGCCGTTTGTCTTTCTTATCCTTACTCTCCCAATAGTTTATTCCTCTTCGGGAAACACCACGAAGGTTGGTATGAATCCAGATCTCCTTTCCTGTAACAGCGTTTAGCGCAATCAATGAAGTGTTCTTCGCATATACAAACATCATTGTATCAACGATGATAGGGCTAAAGTTGTAGAAGTTATCATCGCCTACCGGATAATTCCAGGCAACCTGAAGTTGACTCACATTTTCCCGGGTGATTTGTGTTGCGTTAAAATATTTTGATTGATCAGGACTTCCGCCATAGTGCGACCATGTGGTGTGGTCTGATGAAGTGTTCCTGTCACAACTTACGCTTATCACAATGAAGAGCAACGTAATGACGCAAATGACTTTGATTGAAAATTTTCTGCGCATAAAATAATGTTCCATTTTTTTCTCTATCCGTTCTTATTGACTCGCTCTGGCTTTACTCACAGCTTAACTGCCATCTTTTTTCCATCGTAGGTTATCGTTTTATCTGACAGGGCATCTGCATTTTGCCCTACTCCCTTGTTTGGACCAACCATGACGATATTAAACTTCCGGTTTTGAAGCATGCCGGGAAAAGAACCTTTTCGGGCGTTCACTGTCAGTGTTCTCTTTGAATCATTCCAATCAAAAGTAATGGTGCTGTATATCCCCTTTTCATAATTGTAATTATCATTTTCATCTTCGTACAAGATGAACTGACCATTAGCACCCGGGTAAATTCTTATTTCAAGATTGTCCCATTTTTTCTCTTCAGCATATTGAACATTTGGTCCCATCGGAATGATGGAACCCGCTCTAACATACAATGGGATAATATCAAGCGGGGTTGGCTTTTCTATCTTTTGACCCCCTGAAATTTTCTCACCTGTCCAGAAATCGAACCAATCGGTTCCAGCTGGCAGATACGTTTGTTTTGTTTTGATGACACTGAAGTCTTCAACTTTCACTGTATCCTTCCCGACCACAGCGCGCTTCGTATACATTGGATTGGTAACAGGCGACACTAAAATTGATTTACCGAACATGTACTGATCATTGAGATCGAGCGCATTTTTGTCACCCGGAAAATCCATCACCAAGGCACGCATCATGCTCGATTGGTTGGCTGACACATCCCACGAAGTGGAATACAAATAGGGCAAGAATTGATAACGGATGTTGATAAATTTATCGATCGCATCATAAAGCCTGTCACCCTTTTTGCCAAACTGATAAATCTCGCGGGGCGCATCGGTACCATGCGAACGCATCAAAGGGCAAAACGAACCAAACTCCAGCCATCGAACGTACAATTCTTTGTAATCAGGATCATCGAGTTTCCGCGGATAACGCCACAGAAAAAATCCTCCGATGTCACTGTTCCAATATGGAATGCCCGTGAGGGAAAAATTCAAGCCGGCTGATATTTGGTTCCTTAAAACACCCCATGTCGCGATGACATCGCCACTCCATGTGTTGGCTCCATAGCGCTGCTGACCTGCAAATGCAGAACGTGTAAGAATAAATACGCGCTTCCTTGAATCTTCAGCTCGTTGGTGTTGATATACACCACCAACCGTCATCAGCGGGAAGGCATTTCGAACTTTCCGAAAAGAACCAAGATATGTCTTGTTGTCCAGATCAGAAGGCTTGAATTCATGGTGATCGGGTTCGGATGAATCCAACCACCAGCCATCTATCCCTAAAGTATCTAGTTGTTTCAGGTACTTCCAGTAAATATTGCGCGCTTCAGGATGATACGGATCATAAACTTTTACACCAGAACGATAGTCGAAATTGGGTGGCCATTTTTCGGATCCTGATTGAGGCCATGTCTTAAAATCAAACAGAGCATTAATTTTCTCAAGTTCCCGATATTGTTTTGTTTGCGGCCCAAATGAATTCCAGATTGAAATAATCATGTGGGCATTCAACTTATGAACATCATCCACCATTTTCTGTGGATTAGGGAATTCGACATTTAGAAATTCCATAGCATTCCACAGGTAGTTATTGCCCCAATACTGCCAATCCTGGATAATGCCGTCCAGTGGTACTCGCAATTCCCGATACTTTTTAACTACATCTACAAGTTCATCCTGACTTTTATAGCGCTCCTTACTTTGCCAGTAACCAAACGTCCATAACGGGAACATTGGTACCTGACCGGTAAGATTACGTATGTGAGCAATCACACCATCAGCATTACCTCCGAACATAAAGTAGTAGTCAACACAATCACCCACATCAGACTTAAATGATGTAGTCTCTTGGTTGTCTACAAACTGTGTCGGTGAGTAGTTATCCCAAAAGACCCCGTACCCTTTAACCGATTGAAAAAATGGAACGTAATCATCGGTATTACCTTGAATCATATTCAGGGTAAGACCGCGTTGTATCATTTTACCTTTCTGTTGCTGACCCAACCCATAGATAGCTTCATTTCTATCCAGTTGAAATGCCTGATAAACTGTATAAGTCGCGCTTCCGGCATCATCAAACGGAGTAAATGTGTTACCTACTGCCTGTTCCTGCAAAAGAATGTTTCCGGAAACAGTCGAATAAGAAATGACTCCCGATTTAAGATCAAGAACAATGCTCAGACTTTTTGTTTTCAGGGTGAGGTTGTTCCCCGATTGCTTTGTACTGAATTCAACTTTTTGTGGAGACTTAATAACAGAGAGACTCTCCTTTTTGAAATTATGACCAACGGGTGATTTCACAACTCGTACTATTTCCGGACTGAATAGTTGAATCTGAATGGATGACGTCTCCGTGGTGAGGCTAATACCAAGGTCATTTTTCCGAAAAGTTTGCGCATTGCTATTTGAAATAGCAGTAGCCAAAATCAATAACACAGGTAAAATTCTCATGTACATTTTTAGATTGAGATAAATTTTCAAACGTTACTTGGAGTTTACAAACAGTAGTGGAGCCAGTTCATAAAGACTGCGTCTCCAGGTTTGGAATTCGTGTGCTGTACCTTCTGAGATGTAAGAGACTGCATTGAACCCTGCCTCTTTTAGAGCGACCGTTGAATTCTTTACTCCATCTGGTCTTTCCTTACTTCCGCAACTCAGAAAAATGAGTTTTACTTTTGTCTTGTCTTTGATATCCTCGGGTTTGTATGTGCCCCCACTCAGCAATGCATAATGAGAGAAAACTTCCGGCTTGTTCGTGGTGATCATTTTTGTTTCCATACCACCCATCGAAAGACCGGCCATCGCACGGTGCGGCTGATCGGCAATCGTTCTGAAGTTCGCATCCACATAAGGGATTAATTCATCCACCAAAACGGTTTGGAATGCATCTATTTTAAAGTCTCGTATACCACCCCACTTGATTTCATTGGTCATTCCGTAGGTCATTACAATAATGAAAGGCTTAATCTTTCCGGCCGCGATCAGATTATCCATTATCAGATTGGCTCGACCCTGATTAGACCAAGCAGTTTCATCTTCACCCCAACCATGTTGCAGGTATAAAACCGGATATTTTGTTTTTTGATTTTTATCGTAGTCGGGAGGTGTGTAGACAAATGCTCTGCGGGATGTGTTTGTGCTTTTTGAAGGAAACAGCACCTGCTGAACTTTACCATGCGGCACATCTTTTAATGCATAGAAATCCTGATCCTTTGCTGGTATCTCAATGCCACTCTCCCATCGCACGGAGCCGTAAAAGTTGAGCGCCCCTGGATCATTAAATTTTCCGCCATCAATTTTCACATTGTAATAGTGAAAGCCTTCGTCTAACGGACCAGCAGTTGTGCCAACCCAGTATCCATCTTCTGTCTTGGAAAGTTTGGTGCCACCTCTCCCGCCAAGCCCCAGACTTACCCTCACACTATCAGCTGCCGGGGCCAATATCTTGAATCGTGCATAACCCTGAGAGTTGACTTGCGGGTACTCCTGACCCGGTTGGTTCAGTGTTGAAGGTTTAAAGTCTTCTTTGATTTCCTGAGGCGCGTCTTGTGCCGTGCATAATGAAGAAGATAAAGCTACTGCGAAAACTAAAATCAATACATGTCTCATAACGCTAACTTTTAATTGTTGAATTCTTTTAATTTTTGAATAATTGTTCCAGGCTCTTTGCCAGAAAAAGTTTACAATTCATCCACGTGTGCCCTCCGGGAACGATGAAGGGTTCGACCTTCAGTTTCTTCTCCTGAAACATGGCGATGTTCTGCTTCACACTTTCATACAGGAAATCTTCGGTGCCGACACTAATCGTAAATAATTTCAATTGCTTGTTCACGGTCATTGGATCAGGTTTCCAGTCGGTAAAATTCTTTTTGAATTCGTCCGTTCCTGTGAAAGGAGCATACGAACACACATAAGCAAACTTGTCGGTATTAGTTAACCCGATATTCAGGGTTTGACCACCACCAACAGAAAAACCGGCTATTGCGCGGCCCTTGCTTTCTTTTATTACGGGATAGTTTGCCTCGACATACGGAATGATATCATTCACGACATCTTTGGTAAAATCAGGCATCGGGCTTGGACGAACATTACCATAAGGCATTACGATAATCATAGGTGTTGCTTTGCCCTGCGCGATCAGGTTATCGGCAATCAGGTTGGTGCGGCCAACTTTCGTCCAGGTTTCTTCTGTGT
>DASTYM010000475.1:0-4379 GCA_035764995.1 Cyclobacteriaceae bacterium
GCGGATGGGCTTACTACTATGCTGGCACCGGTTTGTCCCGTGCTCCAGACATAACTGGTTGCACCACTGGCTGTGAGAGTAGAAGAACCACCCGGACAAATTGTTGAAGGTGAAGCTACAATGGTTATTGTCGGAGGACTATTTACCACAACGGTTTTGGTGGCCGTTGCCGAGCAACCGTTACTACCCGTTCCTGTAACGGAATAGGTTGTTGTCGCACTTGGACTAACAGCAATACTGGCCGTTGTCGCACCCGTACTCCACTGATAGGAAACGGCACCACTTGCCGTGAGAATGGAAGTTTGTCCTGGGCAAATAGCGGGCGGTGATGCTGTTATTGAAACACTTGGTTTAGGGTTGACTCGAACAGTGATGGAAGCTGTATTGGAGCAACCATTCAAGTCAGTGCCTGTAACAGTATAGACTGTTGTTGTAGTTGGACTCACCGTGATGTTGGAAGTAATTGCTCCTGTGTTCCACAGGAAAGTGTTAGCGCCTGCAGCTACAATGGTTACAGGAGATCCAGCACAGATAGTTGTCTCAACGCAAACAACACCCCCGACTGACAATGTAATATTTGGCCTGGCTTTCACGGATAATGTCGCGGAATTGCTGGTCACCACACCACACGAATTCGAAACTTTCACACGGAAACGACTTGTGTGCAAATCGGCTGTCGCGTTTGCTACAACCAGGGTTGCGGTTGTTACGCCACTGAACGTACTATTATTATTGAGGTCAACAAATCCACCTCCCTGATCAATCTGCCATTGATAATTCAGACCTCCAACCGCAACAACTGAAAAGGATGCATTTGCACCAACACATACGCTGGCATCGATGGGATGAACAGTAATGCTTGGGTTTATACACGTTGAAGGAACACATTCTCGAATATGATGATTGAGCTTGTCAGCAATTACAATTACACCGTCAGCATTGATTGCTGCACAGGCTGGAGAGTTTAACGATGCAAGAAGTGCATTGCCTCCGTCACCTGAGAAACCTGCCACTCCATTTCCAACAACCGTTGTAATGATGCCTGTGTTTGCATCAATCTTCCGGATTCTCATGTTGGCTTGATCAACAATATGGATGTGATTGTTGCTATTGACGAAAACATGTGTCGGTGAATTGAGGTTGGCCAGCGTTGCTAATAAACCATCTCCACTAAATCCAAGGATGCCATTCCCCGCTATCGTAGTGATGATACCTGTGTTAATGTTCACCTTTCTTATCCTGGCGTTGGCGTGATCAACAATTAACAGGTGTCCATTGTTGTCGATGGCTACGCCTGTTGGTGAATTCAGGGAAGCAAGCGTAGCAAGTCCGCCATCTCCCAGAATACCAAGCAATCCACCACCGGCCACGGTAGTGATGTTACCATTCGTGTCAATTTTTCTGACGCGACCATTGCCTTTATCCGCAATGAAAATATTACCGGCCTGATCTGAACAAACCCCGCTCGGGTTATTCAAGCTTGCCATTGTTGCAGGACCACCATCGCCCGAAAATCCTGCTATCCCGTTTCCCGCAACGGTGGTTATGATGCCATTTTTGTCAACCTTTCGAATCCGCATGTTGGCATGGTCAACAATGAGGATGTGTCCATTCTGCACCACGTGAACTCCGGTGGGAGAGTTCAGTTGAGCGGCTGTTGCGGGGCCACCGTCACCCGAAAAGCCTGCTACTCCGTTCCCCGCCAGGGTAGTGATTACGCCCGTGTTCTTATTAATCGTTCGAACCCGCGCGTTCGTATGATCCACCACGAGAATATGACCATGCTGATCGAATGCTACTCCGTTAGGAGAATTCAGTTTTGCATTAGTAGCTGGCCCTCCATCACCGGAGAAGCCCGGTGTACCTGATCCGCCAATCGTATTAATAATATAGTTCTGTCCGCTCAGTGTTAGCGACAACAAAAACAATGAGACAACTAAAACGATTTTTTTAAAATGTACATTTCCGGTATCCATACAATTTGTTTTAGAGTTGCACTTAAAACTGTGAAACAAAACTATTGATCAGTGAACCGCATTTGCGGAATACACATTTACAATTAGGTTACAGAAACCATTACTTTTTTCTTACACGCTGAAATCTGAAGAGAAATTCGTCATTGAATTTTCTACAGAGCAACAACTAACTGCTTGATGCGTTGCTGATAGCAGAAATATATTTTTAACTAAACAATTGATTCTATGAAACCTATGTTGAAACTTATGATCGCAGTGGCTATTCCTGGAATGATGATATCAGCTGGAAGTGTAGAGGCAATTGGTCAGGTGAAGAAAGCTGAACCCTCAGAATTGAAACGAGCAACGTCTGCCAACGATTCGATGCCACTTGCGACTGCCAAAGCGGAGATCAAAAAAGAAGCCCTTCCAAAAGCTGCATTATCGTTACTGGAGGGTGACGGATTTAAAGGTTGGACAATCGCCAAAGTATATCGCGTGAAAGTGAAAGATGAAAAGGAAACCGACACAGACGAATACGAAGTGGAAGTAAAGAAAGATGACCTCAGTCAGGTCTTAAAGTTTGACAAGGATGGTAACCTTAAAAAAGAGAGTAAAAAAGAAGGTGGTAAGTAAAATTGTTTTTTCAAGTTCCCCATCTGAAATAATCCTGATTCCTTCGCTATGGCTAGCGCCAATTGTTAAGTAATGCTGAAGTTAGCCGCCTGTGACAATAAACGCTTCTCAGGGAACGAATCCGCATTCGAAATCAAGCAGATTAAATTAGTAGATACTGCAGATTCATTTCAGAATTTCTCTCCCAAGACTTGCAAAAATGACCAGGGAGCCTTTCCTTTGTTTAGAATTATTCTAAACAGGAAACCTCGCTTTTCTATGAAATTATTGAGATTCTTTACCCTAATCCTTCTTACAACCCTTATGCGACCTGGCTATTCTACGCCTCCTGAAAAAGTTGGTGTTTTAGTTCTTGCGCACGGAGGAAGTGATTCATGGAACCAACTCGTGGTGAACGCAACACAATCTGTAGGTGAAACTTTTCCCGTTGAAGTTGCTTTCGGAATGGCATTGCCAAGAACCATTCAGGAAGGAATTGATAAACTCGAGAGTAAGGGAGTAACTAAAATTGTAGTAGTGCCTCTATTTATCTCTTCACACAGTTTCATAATTCGGCAGACAGAGTACCTGCTTAAAAAACGTGATGTGTTGGCCGATCCACCAATGGTGATGGATCACTCTTCAGGTAGCAGTCATGGATCTCATAGTTCTCATAATTCAAGCTCCATGAACCATGCTTCGGGTGCTGGTGATAAACATGGTCAAGATCATGGAAAAGCTGGTAATGGCCAAGATCACGGACAATCCAGTGAAACTTTGGCTCAACTTAATTTCAAAGCTGAAATTATCATCACGAAAGCATTAGACGATCATCCGCTCGTTGCAGAGATTTTGTATAGCAGGATTAAAGAATTGAGCACCAAGCCGGCCAATGAAACTGTAATTATCGTTGGCCATGGTCCCAACCCTGAAGAAGACAACAAAAACTGGGTGAAAGCTATGGAAAGTCTCGCAGAGCAAGTAAGGCAAATGCAGAAGAAGGAAGGCACAGAATCACGATTCATTTTTAGTGTTACCGTTCGTGATGATGCTAATAAGGAAGTTTACGAGCTTGCTAAAGAAAATCTTCGCGGGTTAGTGCGACAGTCAGGAACTCAAGGGGACGTTATTGTTGTTCCGCTTTTACTTTCAAAAGGTGGCGTTGAACAGGGAATAGTTAAGCGCTTAGAGGGATTGAATTACAAGTGGAGTGGCAAAGTTCTTTTGCCAGATAGTAAACTAGAGGACTTTATTGAAGCTTCAGTTATAGATGCAATTAAGAAAAAATGATTTGATATCATTCACTCATGTTCCAAGGCACCGATCGAAAGTCGGTGCTTTCTTATTTCCAGAAAGCTCAATTAATTGATTCTATCTCCTCTTAAATTTCAGTTATCTAATCAGCCCTTCCAGCTTTGCTTTCATTGCAGCAATTTCTTTCTGCTGACTAGTTACTTGTTATTGACTTTGATACCTAATCCAAGTGATGGATACTTCAAGTAATATTGGGTAAATAAATTTCATAGTTCAATTGGTTAATTGCTTAAGGGTTCGGGATGAAACGAAGTAGAGAACAAAGCCAGACAACACAGTCAGCAGGCCAAATATTGAAAAGATTCTCATGAGCCAGTTGTTGAAGTCATCGCGCGATTCATAATCCATTGTGTGAAACATCCAAAGGAAATCAAATCCGCGCCATTGATCGTGCCGAATGGTTTGAAATGTTCCGCGCTCGGTACTGATATAGACTGTGCAGTCTGGATATTCAAAAGTAACTGCGTAGGCTGGGAGAGGGCGTTCACGGTACTC
>DASTYM010000476.1:0-2718 GCA_035764995.1 Cyclobacteriaceae bacterium
ATCTTGACGCGATCGTTACGGGCGACACTTCTGCCATTGATGGATTATTGGCGGACAACTTTATGGATTACGGTCCGGGCATTAACGATTCACTTGATCGCGCTGCAACCATTGCATGGTATAAAAATAACTGGAGAAACAGCTGGAAGTCTGTCAACTTTGACAGGTACACGATGCTTTCGGTAAGCCTTAAAGATGGAAAAGTTCCAGGTGATTGGGTTCTTGATTGGGGAATTGTTACAGTCAAACATAAAGACGGAACTCCTGATTTAAAATTTCAGTGGCATGGTGTTTTCAGAATGGAGAATGGGAAGATTGCGCAGGCTAACGCATTTTTTGATCAATCAGATATCTTGAAGCAAATCGGGTATAAATTTGTTCCACCCGATTTAACAGCTACGAGCAAATAGAATTGAGGAGGTCTGATCATCAGACCTCTTTTATCTTTTTTATGGCATAATGATTGCGCTTAACATTTGCATCCCAAACCCTCCCTGTTATGCTAACCAAGACCAATTTCTGCTGCTTTGGCTTTTGTGTGGTACTTATTCTTTCTGGCTGTGGACCCCTAGTGCCCTCCTCCTACGTTAACGGAAACACTAACAATCAACTAACACAAACTATTGAAACACCTGAGGCAACCGTATGGCTTCAATTCTTACGCAGACAGTATAACTATTACATTTTTGATTTAGAGGTAGCCAATCATGCAGAAAAACCTTTCTCAATCGCGCCTCAATTCATAAGTTTCTATGCTTCACCCAAAAAATTTAGATCTCCGAAAGATGAGGAAGATGTTCACGCACTATCAGCTCCCAACTCTGCGCTCACCATGAAACGCCATTTTGCTGCCAGCCCAACGACCATAGAGGGAGTCTATCACGGCAAGCTTAAAGAGAAGCGAGCCGGTTTAGTTTTAGTTGCGATTATCGGAGCAGGAATTATTTTGTATGACATTACGGAAGACGCTAAAGTTTCCAAAAAAGAAAGCTGGACTCCGAAAAGTGATATGAAGTCAGTTGGGAGAGATCTTTTGGTAAACGTAGCAATCACAGCAACCGATATGGCAAACGAATCAGCAAAGCAGGCAGTGTTTGAAAGTCAGTATGTTCCTTATGAATTATTTCCAGAGTGCACTATTCTACCTGGTAAATCCGTACGAGGAAAAATATTTATACCTATTGAAACCGGTTATCGTTACTCGCGCGTTGTAGTGCCGTTTGGTGACACTGATTACGTTTTTGATTTTAAGAGGCCGGGAAATTAATTACCCAATTTCAATTACAACATCATCTGTTAATGGATGACCCACACAGGTAAGTACGTAGCCTTCGTTGCGCTCAGATTGTGACAAACCTTCTTCTTCATCAAGTTTTACCTTTCCGGAAATGGCTTTACCACGGCAGGCGGTACACAAACCGCTTTGGCAACTGTAAGGTAAATCAATTCCCTGATCAAGTGCAGTTTCAAGAATAGCACGGTTGGGTTCTACCATCACTTTGTATTCCTGGCCATCGTAGCGAATGGTCACTTCACGAGCTTTATTTTCCGCAGCAGGTGCAGCCTCCTTCTTGACATCTTTATCGATGGTGCCTTGAACAAAACTTTCCTTGAATGTTTTTTCCTTTGGAATATGCTGTTCGGCTAAAAGATTCTCCGCATTTTTCATCATTCCCTCCGGTCCGCACATGAGGTAGGTTGAGTTTTCAATTCCCCAGTTTGGAATGCGTTCGAAAAGTTTGGTAAGCATGTCATGATTGAGCAGGCCTGAGTAGCCTTGCCAGTTCATGGGTGCATTATCAAGAATGTGAATCACGTGCAATCTTCCTTCCCAGGTAGTCTGCATGGTATCTAGGGTATTCTTGAAAATGATGCTGTCGATGTCACGATTGCAATAGATCAGTGAGCAGATGCTTTCAGGTTCCTGTGTAAGTGTACTTTTAATGATCGACATCATGGGCGTGATACCGGAACCTCCCGCGAACATGATGAGGTGCCGTTTGTTTTCCTTCCGGAACTCAGTTGTAAACTGGCCCATCGGTTCCATAATTTTCACTTTGGAACCAACCTTCAGATTTTCGGGCAACCAGTTTGACATTAAACCGTTATCAACGCGCTTAACCGTTACAGCCAAATCCTGATCCACAAAAGGCGATGAGCACAGCGAATAAGCTCTGCGCACGTCTTTCCCATTCATAGGAACGATGAGCGTTAAAAACTGCCCCGATTTATAATTTATTTTTTTTGCAGGCTGCTCAAATACAATAGTGATCGCCTCTTTCGTTTCGTGAACAATATTCTTTACGGTAAGATCAAAGTAATGGGATGATCCCTGAGATTCTTCTTTTTTCTCACTCTTCTTAAATAGCCCAAATGCCATCTTTCTATAAATTAAACCAATACGTAAGCTTTACGACAAGCGCCCTATTCTTACTTTTCAGGTGTTCTGGCAGGTAATTCTCAGTGTAGACTACAAAAAAGTCGGAGGCGGGTTTGAAACGCCATTGAAATCTTGCATTCAGATTGATATTATCAGCCTTGTCGTTATACTGCACAAATGTAGTGAGGAAAAGTTTATCAGTGAAAGTCAAATCTAATCGCGAGCTAATTAAAGTCAGCTGATCTTTTCCGTAACTGTCTGGCAACCTGACATCATTATAATTGACCCCCACGGTAAAACTACCGAAAGGTTGATAACGATAAGTCACTTCACCGGTA
>DASTYM010000477.1:0-3274 GCA_035764995.1 Cyclobacteriaceae bacterium
AAATCCACGAACTTTGAGAATGTCCAGTGTATCCGAGCTCACAAATGATTTGTTATTGCTGTAGCGATCCTGATTGTTAAACCCTTCAATTGTCAAGACGCCTTTAAATTGATTTCCAACAGCTTTTCCTATATGCAATGCTGCTTTACGATCGAGCCGTTTGAGTACAGTGAGTTCGGTCTTTTGCAGTAAGTCAACACTTTCTGGATAATCCCATCCATTAAAAATTGCTTCGGGTTGCAGATAAAACTGATTCAGAAATGGCAGGTCTATCCTGGTTCTGACAATCGCTGATTTATAAAAACTTCCGGTCTGAAATCCAGCATACGCATGCGTGAGTGTTCGATTGAAGTAGTAATAATTCAATCCTAAGGCAATGTTGCTAACATCACGTGTGGCAAGAACGCCACCAAAATCAACTTTGAAATTCTTCTGCGGTCTTCGTGTGAGTTGCAAAATAAATTTTCCCGCATCGTGGTTGTACTGAATCGAAGGATACACATTACTAAAGTATGGTTCGGCTGCGAGTTTAAAATAACCTTTCCGGATATCACGATAATACAATGGGTCTCCTTTTTTTGAATCCCCAATAAATACTCTTGAGATATATCTTCGTTGCTTCGAGTTGAATGATCTGAATGTCAATTTTTCAAAAACCCAGGGTTTGTTTTCATTATTAAATGCATTTCTGTTCCTGGTTACTTCCTCGCAGGTTCTTGTCGGTTTAACTTTACTTTTTATTTCTTCGATTTGCCTGATGGTTTGTGCATACCCACTGTCGATAAGTGCCCGGGCATAATTAAAGTCAAGCGCACTGTATCCCTCAAGGTTTGGCTGTATGTAAACGCCACTATCGGAAATAGCGGATGGATCTGATTTATCAAGAAGCATGTATAACAAAGAATTTGTGATCAGCTTATCATCATCTTTATAAGGATACTCCTGAAATACTTTTGAAGAAACATTTGATCCAATGACGATATCTGGATTGAATTGCTTTTCAATGACATCAACAGGGAAATTATTATACACACCACCATCAAATAAATAGCGGCCATCTACCCGAATGGGGTTGTAAAAGAAAGGAACGCTTTGGGTAGCACGCAGTGCATCGCTGAGGGATCCATTGGAAAGAATAATTTCTGATTGCGTGAAAATGTCTGAGGTTACTACACGGAATGGAACGAACAAGCTATCAAAGTTTCGCTTCGAAATTGCCTCCGCTTGCGCCATTTTTTCTGCCAGTGCAAAGTTAAGTGACACATCATTGGCCAGACTGGAATTCAGTTGGAACGTTCGGGTTGAGTCCAGGGAAAGGTTCAGTTTTAAAAAGTAAGGTCCTTCCTCTGCTTTCGTGTAGTGATAATTAACGCCACGTTCAGGGAAACCATTAACCCAGCGCAAAAAATCTTCTGAAAGAATCATTTGCTCGATCGCATCGGGGCTCATCCCTGCTGCATAACAACCACCAATAATTCCTCCCATGGAAGTCCCTACGATGTAATCGATCGGAATTTCATTTTCTTCCAACGCCTTCAACACACCTACATGCGCGATCCCTTTTGCCCCGCCTCCGCTCAACACTAACCCAACTTTTTGAGCCCAGGTCTGTTGGGTAAGAATGATAAGTGAAACCAGCAGAAAATTTTTCAACGCCAAGGAGTTTTATTGTTAGACGAGAAATTCACCGCAAAGGTTGAATTGTGTATTAAAGTAACAAGTCTCTTGCCAAAGAAACGAAATGACGTAGCGAAAAAGTTTAAGTCTCTTTAAAAAGCTTTTGCCATCGTTTGCTGAACGGGAGAAGGGATTGCATCCAGGTGCAATTTCATTTGTTCTTTCGCTTTTTCGTAAGCCTCAACAAATTCACGTTTGATTGGCAGGGATGGAGGCAACTCGACCCGAAGTGCATCAACTTGTTTTCCGTTTCTCCAAAAACGGTAACACAAATGTGGTCCCGTGGCAAGGCCTGTGCTGCCTACATAGCCAATACGTTGACCTTGTCTTACTCGAACACCGGCCCGAATGCCTGGTTCAATCCGCGACATGTGCAGATACTGTGTAGTGTAGGTTCCGTTGTGACGAATCTTCACATAATTTCCATTATTGGATTTATATTGAGCTTCCTCTACAATCCCGTCACCTACTGAGCGGATTGGAGTTCCTGAGGGTGCAGCAAAGTCGGTACCCAGGTGTGGCTTAAAAATTTTCTGAACAGGATGGAATCTTCGGCCTGTGTAACGGGAGCTGATGCGTGTAAATTCAATCGGATATTTTAATAATGCTTTACGCAGGCTTTTTCCCCGGTCATCGAAATAATCGGTTCCATCACCCTGATCGAACGGAATGGCGTAATATCCGCTTCCAAAATGCTCGAAAAATATTCCGTTAATGTTTCGGATACCGATGGGCTGGCCTTCTGCCTGGATTTCTTCATACACCAGTTTGAAAACATCTCCTTTTTGTAATCGCTGGAAATCTACCTGCCACGCAAAAATATCTACAAATTTATTCGTGAGTTCGTGTGAGATCCCCATCTCATTAATGGTCTGCGAGAGCGAAGATTGAATGACGCCTGCAATACTTTTCTCTTCTATTTTAATATCACGCTGACATACCTCCACCC
The DNA here is from genome assembly GCA_035764995.1 of Cyclobacteriaceae bacterium. Classification (GTDB taxonomy): domain Bacteria; phylum Bacteroidota; class Bacteroidia; order Cytophagales; family Cyclobacteriaceae; genus UBA2336. Next base: position 2,627 of record DASTYM010000477.1, read on the forward strand.
GAAGCGAGTCTTCAAATCTGAATACTACATAATCGATCGGGTTTGATTCATAAATGAAAGCTCTTGCTGTTTTTAATGAATCAGGTCTACAGATTACAGTGTACTTTTTATTGGCTGCAATTTTTCTGACATCAAATAATTTTCTGGGTATGGAAGAAACCTGATTCACCAGGTGAACGGGAACGTTATATGAAGCGAAGATGTCTGACAGGAATTGATTCTTCTTAACCTTGTCTTCCACAACAACAAGGTCATCCACATTCATCCCATACAGGAATTTTGGTGATTTGACTTCAATGTTGATAGGAGAGAAACTGTACGATCCATTTATTAACTGAGCTTCAACAAGTGGATTATATGCATTGAATGCTACTGTGCTTGCCAGGATGAGGCATAAAGAAAAAAATCCAACCGAACGTTTTTGCATTATCCAGATTAGTTAAGGAGCGTAAAAAAATTGCGGCACCCAAAAAAATCGAAACCCAACTCAACCTTCTGCCGCACGCGAACCAAATATAGGAAATTATACGGTATTACAATGCATAACTGGTTCACAGCCATCTCTTTGAACTTGGGTGGTTAGACCTCGGCCTTGAGTAGGCTAAAAAATCAATTTTTGGCTAGTTCTTTAAACTTGGACTTACCCTT
>DASTYM010000478.1:0-2897 GCA_035764995.1 Cyclobacteriaceae bacterium
TAAAGCAAAATAATGTCTTATTTTTTCGATATTTCAACGCCTTAGAAAATTTTAACGTAGTTAGTTGCAATGGAATTGCGCGATTTCATCGTTACACCACTCATTCTCATGATCGTATATGCGTGTGCATATGTATTGCGACCCAGCATTACCGATTCGATAATACGAAAATATTTCTTTCCAGCACTTACGTTAAAAATCATAGGTGCGTTAGCTGTGGGTTTCGTATATCAGTTTTATTACCATGGTGGCGACACATTTAACTTTCACACACATGGAAGCAGGATTATTTGGGAAGCATTTTGGGATTCTCCGATAAAATGGTTTCGATTACTAATGAACGATCAAAACCTTCAGGGTATTTATCCCTATGTTACCCGCATCAGTTTTTATGGCGATCCTGCCTCTTTTGAAATTGTTCGTCTTTCTGCCTTGCTGGATATGTTCACTTTTTCAAGCTATTCAGCAACCGCTGTTCTCTTCGCTGTTATTAGCTTTATAGGTTCGTGGATGTTTTTTCTTGTCTTGTATGAACAGCGACCCATTCTCCACCGTTGGACTGCCATCGCGAGTTTTTTTATTCCGTCTGTTTTTTTCTGGGGATCAGGAATTTTGAAAGATACCATTACATTATCGTGTGCAGCCATTGTTCTTTACTCGACCTTTTATCTTTTTATTAAAAGGAAATTCTCAGTATTGAACGTTGTACTCTTATTTTTGGGCTTCTATTTTTTATATAAAATCAAGATTTACATCCTGTTGATATTATTGCCCGGCATCATTGTTTGGGTATTCCTTTCTGTATTGGATTCGATCCGAAGTAAAGTGGCTAAAATTCTTGTCTCACCCGCAGTGTTTGGACTTGCGGGTTTTTTGGCGGTTACGGCATTTGTTAAAGCAGGAGAAGATAATCCCAAGTATTCACTGGGCAAAATCTCCGAAACAGCAAAGGTCACGGCCTACGACATTCGATACTGGACTGGAAGAGATGCGGGTTCGGGATATACTTTGGGTGAACTCGATGGTTCCTTTGAGTCGATGTTTCGGTTGGCTCCAGATGCCATTGTAGTGTCTTTGTTTCGGCCTTACCTGTGGGAAGTATCCAATCCGTTAATGCTTCTCTCAGCTATAGAAAGTTTGATCCTTTTACTGAGCGTTGTTTTCATACTCTTTAAGGGAAACATTAGATTGTTTAGTGCCATCTGGAAACCAGACACATTTTTTTACCTCCTTTTCTCGCTCACATTTGCTTTTGCTGTAGGCGTATCCACCTATAATTTTGGAACACTGGTACGGTATAAGATACCGATGCTGCCATTTTTTGTGATGGCCCTCGTACTGATCAACGATCAATTGAACAATTTTAAAAAATCCTCGGTGTTAGAGGCTACTGAATAGTTTTCAACAACAGTTTTTCTTCCTTCTTTTCCAATGCGCTCACGTAAAGTTTTATCATTGATTAAAGCTGCTAATGCTTCGAACCATTCCTGATCCGACACGCAGAGAAATCCATTTACACTATTTCGAATAATTTTTGTGTTGACACCAACCGGTGACGCGATTGCTGGAATTTCAAGAGCCATGTACTGAAGCGCTTTGAATCCACATTTCCCCTTCGACCACTCATCATCAGGCAGAGGCATCAGGCCAATATCAAGCGTTAACAAGTCAGGGATTTCCGTCTCTTCTTTCCAGGGAATAAATTTCAATGAGGCAAGTTTAATGGCAGGTTTTTGATTTGCAATAACAACGAAGGATACATGAGGGAAATCTCGCTCGATTTTTTGCAGTACTGTTTCTATTTCACCGAGGTACTTCAAAGTAGAATGTGAGCCTGTCCACCCGATCACGATGTTGTTTCCTTTTTCGGGCTTCCGATAAAGATCAAGATTGTGATTTTTTTCGGTGTCTATGGTTGTGGGATTATGAAACGTACTGGAATTGTACTTCCTTGCAAAAGCCTGCAGGAATTGATTGCCACAACTCACATTGTAAGACCATCGGCAGACAGCGCTCACCTTGCTTCTCCAACGAAAGATTTTGATCAATGAAGATTCATTTGTGTTATCTGTTAACCAGATAGCATCATCAAAATCATAGATTATTTTTTTTCTAAAAATTTTGGCGATAATCCATTCAAACACAGGAGGGCCAACAGGTGCGGCTTCCCGATGGATAAAAACAAAGTCAAAAAATGGCACCTGGAATAGCAGAAAAAACCGCTTGATAAATCCTCTCAATAACGAAAGAGCTTTGGAAAAATGTTTGCCTGGCCGGTATAAAATGCACCAACCGTGATCATTCAAAAAGCTTTGAATTCTAATTAAATGATTGGCTTTTCTTAAGATACCAAAATACTGTTCGAAACGAAACCGTTGAGAAGGTGATTTTGCCAGGGGATACGGAACTATAAACAGTATTTTCATAACTTCGTACAAAAATAACAGAATACCGTCTGTCTATTTATTCCTGATAATTTATACTGTGCCGGAAACAACCGAATATGTAATAGATTCTTCTGAAAGAAGATTTTTCAACTGGAAGGAGCTTTGGCGCTATAAGGAGTTATTTTACTTCTTCACCTGGAGAGACATCAAAGTAAAGTACAAACAAACAGCGTTAGGCTTTTTATGGGCGGTGCTCCAACCGGTGCTGATGATGATCATTTTTACATTATTTTTTGGTAAAGCACTTAACGTTCCATCAGAAAGCCTGCCTTATCCTGTTTATGTTTTTTCGGGATTGTTGATTTGGAACATTTTCTCTACGGGACTTACCAACGCTGCTAACAGCATGGTAACCAATGCGCCAATTATTAAGAAAATATATTTTCCAAGACTTGTTATCCCTGTGTCATCCATTCTGGTATCAGTATTTGACTTTTTAATGGGTTGTCT